>CAXUIE010000206.1:0-6222 GCA_964250825.1 uncultured Acidisphaera sp.
GCTGGCTCCCGCCCTAGTGGCTGGACGCGCCTTCCGCGCCAATCCCGGTCTGCGACCGGATGTACTGCGCCTCGAAGCGGCCCGCTTCCTCCCGCGCCGACCGGCTCCGGTCCAAGACCGAGAACAGCCAGCAGCACAAGAAGCCAAGCGGCATGGTGAAGATCGCCGGGGCGTTGTAGGGGAACGGCGCCGAGCCCTTCGGGAAACGCAGCACCAGTTCCCAGATCGACGGGCTGAGCACCGTCAGCGCCAGCGCGGACAGCAGCCCGACGAAGCCGCCGATGACCGCGCCCCAGGTGGTGAGGCCGCGCCAGTACATCGACAGCAGCAGCACCGGGAAGTTGGCGCTGGCGGCGATGGCGAAGGCGAGCCCGACCATGAACGCGACGTTGACCTTCTCGAACGCGATCCCGAGCAGGACCGCGACGATGCCGAGCACCACCGTGGTGATCCTGGAAACCCGGATCTCCGACCGCTCGTCGGCCTGGCCGCGCTTGAACACGCTGGCGTAGAGGTCGTGGCTGACCGCGCTCGCGCCCGACAGCGTGAGCCCGGCCACCACGGCGAGGATGGTGGCGAACGCGACGGCGGAGATGAAGCCTTTCATCAGATCGCCGCCCACGGCGTGCGCGAGATGAACCGCCGCCATGTTGCCGCCGCCGATCAGCGCCCCCTTGGCGTCCACATAAGCGGGGTTGGTCCCGACCAGCACGATCGCGCCGAAGCCGATGATGAAGGTGAGGATGTAGAAGTAGCCGATGAAGGTGGTCGCCCAGAACACCGACTTGCGGGCTTCCCTGGCGTCGGGGACGGTGAAGAAGCGCATCAGGATGTGCGGCAATCCCGCGGTGCCGAACATCAGCGCGATGCCGAGCGAAATCGCGGAAACCGGGTCGGCCACCAGCACGCCGGGCCGCATGATCGCCGCGTGCTTCGGATGCACCGCGACGCCCTTGGCGAACATCTCGTCGACGCTGAACCCGAAGGCTCGCAGCACGAGATAGGCGATCAGGGTCGCCCCGCACAGCAGCAGCACCGCCTTGATGATCTGCACCCAGGTGGTGGCCACCATGCCGCCGAACGTCACGTAAAGGATCATCAGGGCCCCGACGATCACCAGGGCGACGGCGTACGGCAGGCCGAACAGCAATTGGATCAGCTGCCCCGCGCCGACCATTTGAGCGATCAGATAGAACGCCACCACGACCAGGGTGCCGCAGGCGGCGAGAATGCGGACCGGCCCCGGCCGCAGACGGTAGGACACGACATCGGCGAAGGTGAAGCGGCCCAGGTTGCGCAGCCGGTCGGCCATCAAGAACATGATGATCGGCCAGCCGACCAGGAAGCCGATCGAGTAGATCAGCCCGTCGAAGCCGTTGGTGTAGACCAGCGCCGAGATGCCGAGAAAGGATGCCGCCGACATGTAGTCGCCGGCGATCGCGATGCCGTTCTGAAAGCCGGTGATCCCACCGCCGGCCGCGTAGAAGTCGGCGGCGGTGCGCGTGCGCCGGGCGGCCCACCAGGTGATGCCGAGCGTGAGCAGCACGAAGCCCACGAACATGGCGACGGCGGTGTCGTTCATGGGCCGCGCTCCGCCAGGATTTGGCGGGTCGCGCGGTCGTAGGTCCCGTTGGCGCGCCAAACATAAACGCCGGTCAGCGCGATGGCGCTCAGGATGACGAACAAGCCGAGCGGGAAGCCCAAGGTGATCTGCCCGCTCACGCTGGTCGCCATCACCCCGGGCGCGAACGCGACCAGGGAGATGAAGCCGTAATAGATCACCAGCATGATGATGCTGAGCGTCCAGGCGAACCTGGCCCGGCTGCGCTCGAGTTCTATGAACTGCGGGTTGTTTCGTATGCGCTCTATCGCGCGGCCGCTCATCCGTTTTCCCACAGCTGCTTTGATTGATCGCCAATGCCCGTTGTTCGCCTCTGGCGCAAGCCTGCTTCAAAAGGTGCTCTTGCCGCGGTGCCGGCGAAAGCGGCACTCTCGGAGCGTATGGCAATGCAAGAGCCGGGAGGAGACGGGGCTCATGGACGATGGCGCCGCCGCCAGCCGCTACCCCCAAGCCCATGCGCGCTGGCGGAATGATCCGCGAGGCTGGTGGGAGGAGGCCGCCGAAGGCGTCAGCTGGGACCGGCGCTGGGATCGGGTGCTCGACGACGCCCTCGGCCCGTACGGCCGCTGGTTCGTGGGCGGCCGGCTCAACACCAGCTTCAACTGCCTGGATCGCCACGTCGCCGCCGGCCGGGGCGAGCAGCCCGCGTTGATCTGGGACAGCACCATGGAAGGCCGGGTCGAGACCTTCACCTATGCCCGTTTGCTGGAGCGGACGGCGCGGTTCGCCGGCGCCCTCGCCCATCTCGGCGTGCGGGCCGGCGACCGGGTGGTGATCTACATGCCGATGGTGCCCGAGGCGGCGATCGCCATGCTGGCCTGCGCCCGGCTGGGTGCCGTGCATTCGGTGGTGTTCGGGGGCTTCGCGGCGGCGGAGTTGGCCGCGCGCATCGCCGACGCGCGCCCCAAGGTGGTCGTCTACGCCTCCTGCGGGCTCGAGCCCGGGCGCATCGTGCAGTACAAGCCGCTGCTCGACGCGGCCCTCGCGTTGTCGCCGCACCAGCCGGACGCGTGCGTCGTGCTGCAGCGGGCGGCGCTGCCGGTGGAACCGACGCCGGACCGAGACCACGACTTTCTCGCGCTCGAGACGGCGCACGAGCCGCACCCGCCGGTGTCGGTCGCCGCCACCGATCCGCTGTATATTCTTTACACCTCGGGCACGACCGGCAAACCCAAGGGCGTGGTGCGCGACAATGGCGGGCACGCGGTTGCGCTGCATCGCTCGATGCGGCTGATCTACGGGCTCGACCGGGGGGACGTGTTCTGGACCGCCTCCGACGTGGGCTGGGTGGTCGGCCACAGCTACATCGTCTACGCGCCGCTGCTGCGCGGCTGCACCTCGGTCATGTACGAAGGCAAGCCGGTGGGCACGCCCGACCCCGGGGCGTTCTGGCGCGTGTGCGCCGAGCACGGCGTGCGGGTGCTGTTCACGGCGCCCACGGCACTCCGGGCGATCAAGCAGCAGGACCCGGAGGGCAAGCTCGCGCGCCGGCACGACCTGTCGCGGCTCGAAGCGCTGTATCTCGCCGGCGAGCGGTGCGACCCGCCCACCGCGACCTGGGCCGCGGACCTGCTCGGCAAGCCGGTGGTGGATCATTGGTGGCAAACGGAAACCGGCTGGCCGATCACCGCGGGCTTCCGCGAATGGGGCTTGTTCCCGTTCAAGCCAGGCTCGGGCGGACGGCCGAGCCCCGGCTACGACCTCCACGCGCTCGACGACAACG
This sequence comes from uncultured Acidisphaera sp., assembly GCA_964250825.1. Taxonomy (GTDB): domain Bacteria; phylum Pseudomonadota; class Alphaproteobacteria; order Acetobacterales; family Acetobacteraceae; genus CAVWQV01. The sequence continues at coordinate 3,345 of CAXUIE010000206.1, forward strand.
GGGCGATGCTGTCGACGGGGCAGACCGGCAACCTGGCGCTTCGGCTTCCCCTCCCGCCGGGCTGCGCGCCCACGCTTTGGCAGGACGATGCGGGCTACGCGGCCGCTTATCTCGCGGACTTCCCCGGCTGGTATCGCACGGGCGACGCCGGCAGCGTGGACGCCGATGGCGACGTGTGGGTGATGGGCCGCACGGACGACATCATCAACGTGGCCGGCCACCGGCTTTCGACCGGGGCGATGGAGGAAGTGCTGGCCGCCCACCCCGACGTCGCCGAATGCGCGGTGATCGGCGCGCGGGACGACCTCAAGGGGCAGGCTCCGATCGGACTCGTGGTGCTGAAGGCGGGGGCCAACCGCGGGGAAGCCGACGTGGCACGGGAGCTCGTGGCGCTGGTGCGCGAGCGGATCGGCCCGGTGGCCGCGTTCCGCGACGCCCGCGTGGTCTCCCGCCTGCCGAAGACCCGCTCGGGCAAGATCCTGCGCGGCACCATCCGCCGCATCGCCGACGGCGAGGAATACACGGTGCCGCCGACGATCGAGGATCCGGCGGCGCTCGACGAGATCGGGCGGGCGCTGGCGCTGCCCTGAGTCGAAACGTCAAGACCGCCGCCTAGCCAGCCTCGATCAACGCCCGTTCTGCTGTAGGCGGCCCGTAAGTCGGGGCGGTCTCGCTGGGGCCGTCCACGCCTTCCGCGTTATAGCGCACCACGCCATCACGCAGAGCCTGGCGTCCATCCCGGCTGCGCGCGCCGCCTTGTGACGGAAGAGGGTAACTGGGCTAGCTTTTTATTCGTGCTGCTGCACGATCTCTGCGATTGCCCGATTGAATGGCCTGATCCTAAAGAGCAAGAAGGCTCAGCTCAGGTTGTGTATGATCGGATGATGGCGGCCCGTTCCGGCCGGGGTCGCCCGACATTCACCCTTTTGGGGACGGTAACGGACGCACGGCGCGGCTACTGATGAACCTGGTGCTGATCAAGGGCGGCTATCCGCCGGTCGTCATCGGCCCGGAGCAACGGCCGGCCTACATCGACGGCCTCAACGCCCTGACGGTCGGCCCCGATCCGCTGACCTATCGGGAGTTCATGGCGGACCGGCTAGAGCAAAGCCTCGATCATCACCTGATGATCCTGGGGCGCGGGCTCGATCAGAAGCCGACGCAATCGCCCGGGCCGAAACCCTGACACCGGCCCCGTGGGGGACGCCTAAAATCCTCTCCGGGGTGGATCGCCCCGGATGTAATCAAGCCGCGCCTCGCGCATGGCGCACTCCTCGGTGTTTGGCTTGGACAATAGAACCTGCGCCGCCTGCGCCTTGATCTGCCACGCCTCGAACTGCACCCGCTGTGCCGGCGTCACCCGGGCTATGATCTCGTCCGCCATGCTCGAGATGCGGGCAACCTCCTACCCTCTTTCAATCGATGCCGAAACGTTGCATAATGCCGCGTTTTGCATAACCATTTTTCAAGCGTGCATCATGGCTAGGCCGTGTGGACGGATTTGACCAAGATCATGGAGCAAGCTCAAGCGATTCAAGCGCGTGGCACTACGCTGCGAGAAGACCGCGGAAAGTTACGCCGCCATCGTCGCGTTTTGCTCGATCGGGAACGGCTCCGCTCGCTCTGCGGCTCTCCGTGGATCGAACAAGTCATCGGATAGACTCGGCGGTATAAGGGCCGCGCCCGTATCGCTTGCGCCATGCGTGGCAGACGGCGTCTACGATAGCGGTGTAGCCGTCGTGGACTCTGTGCGAGAGGTGTCGCTCGCGCAGATAGAGCCAGATGCGTTCGATCGGGTTCAGCTCTGGCGCGTCGCGCGGCAAGCGGAGCAGCGTCACGTTGGCTGGAACGAGCAAGGCATGGCTGGTGTGCCAGCCCGCGCCGTCGAGCACCATGACGACGTGCTCGTCGTCGGCCAGCGTCGTCGAGAAGTGCCGCGGGAACTCGTTCATGGCCGCGGTGGAGACCTCGGGCAGCACCAGGCAGACGTCGCGCCCCGTCGCGGGTTCGACGGCCGCGAACGCGTAGACGAAGGTATAGCGCTGATCGACCGGTCCGCTTGGCCGTTGCCGGCGCAGCCACCAGCGATGGCAGGCCCGCCCCTTCTGGCCGAACCGGGCTCATCCTGGAAATACAGCGCGATCCGCTTGTCTGGATGGGCCTTCGCCAGCCGCGGCGCACGCCACGTCCCGCCTCTCGGCGTCAGTCGTCGACCGTTGCCTCGAACGCCTGTCGGGCTGGAGAAGCTGCCCGAGACGGGCCGTTTTGTTGAGCTTTACTGAGGCAGGCCCTCGCCGCCGAGGAGGGCGCTCCACGCGGCGGCGAGCATGTCCTACCGTTATCCCGTCCCGCCGCCATCACCGCTTTCGCGGAGGTGGGGAGAGAAAGGGTCAGGCAACAGCGAGACTAGAGACGGCCGCCGCGGCTCAGGCGATCCGTTTCGGCGTCCACCGCCGCCGTGTTTCCGAGGCCGGTGCCGGGCGCCGTCGGGCTGCCGAGCGTGGAACCCGTCGCGGTCGCGCTACCCAGGGTCGAACCCGAACCCATCGGAGCCGCGGCCGCGCTATAAGGTTGCGCGTTCGGGTCGAAGCGGTCCCATCCGGCTTGCCGGTACTCGGCGCCGCGCGTCTGCCAGTCCACCGGGTTGTGCTGGTGCATGATCGATTGCACCTTGTCGGCCTGCGTGTCGTCCGTGCGCACCGTGACCAGGGTGCCGCCCCGCCGCACGCCCTCGCCGTAGACGTTCGCCTCATCCTCGCTTACCCCGGCGCCGGTCAGGCCGCCGATCAGGCCGCCCGCCGCGGCGCCCACGCCCGCTCCGGTGATCGTGGCGATCAGCCAGCCTGCCGCGACGACCGGCCCGACACCCGGGATCGCC
>CAXUIE010000207.1:0-6220 GCA_964250825.1 uncultured Acidisphaera sp.
CCCCCCCCGCGCATCGGCCCGTTGCGGGGGTAACTCGCGCAGGAGGAAGCGCCGGATGGCGAGGCCGGCCGCGGCGCCCGCCGCCGGCACGCCGGCGAACTGGTCGAGCAGCGTCGCGGCCCAGGCGAACAGGTAGAGAAGCGCGCTCAAGGGCGAGGACTGACAAGAAGCAGCGGCACGAACGCCATCCTGCCGCCGCGCGGCCGATCTGGACAGGTGCGGTGCCGACCGTCACGCTGCGCCGCAACAGGGCGAGAAGGCGATCCGATGCTGTTCGAGATGGACAAGCTGAGCGCGACCAACGCCTACAAGCTGCTGGTATCGACCGTGGTGCCGCGGCCGATCGCCTGGGTGTCAACCCGCGACATCGACGAAACGATCAACGCGGCCCCGTTCTCGTTCTTCAACGCGATGTCCGGCCAGCCGCCGATCATCTGCTTCGGTATCGGCGGCCGCGCGCCGGGCGACGCCAAGGACACCGGCAACATCATCCGCCGCACCGGAGACTTCGTGGTCAATCTCGTGGACAACGCCCGCGCCGAGGCGATGAACATCACCGCGATCGACTTCGGCCCCGAGGTGGACGAGTTCAAGGAAGCCGGGTTGACGCCGCTCCCATCGAGCCGCGTGCGGGCGCCGCGCATCGCCGAAAGCCCGGTGTCGATGGAGTGCGAGCGGCTGGTGATCGTGGAGGTTGGCGTGGACCGCGCGGTGGTGATGGGCAAGGTGTTGGCCATGCACATCCGCGACGATTGCGTGATGGATGCCGAGCGCTGCTACGTGGACACGCCGAAGCTCGACCTGATCGGCCGTATGCATGGGCGTGGATGGTATGCGCGCACGACCGACCGCTTCGATCTGCCGCGCATCGAGGTCGAGGACTGGTTCGCGCGTCGCGCGGCCGAGTAGTCGACCGGCCGCGGCGGTCAGTTGGAAAAAAGGAGTTTGGTCCGGGCCTGTTCGGCAATATACTGGATTACATGAGGTTCGAAGTGCTGTGCGCGTTCGCTCGAGCAGCGCCCTCAATCACACCCGACCATGGTATAAATGTCACAAGCGGGTCAGAGGCTCGGCGCGATGCTCGCGCTGCGCGGCATATCCTGATCCCGAGCTCGCGCCGATCGCAATGCCCCGCCTAGTCTGGCTTCTAATGGCCGTCGGTGCCGTTTTGGCCGGTGCGATCGGCGCGGAGTCAACCAGCAAGCTCGCGGGTCGTGACAACGCCGCAATGGTCGCGCCGAGGTCGCGGCCCGAACAATCCGCAGGCGCGGCCGCCGCCGTCACGGAGCCGTCACGCGATGCCCTGGTGGATACCATCCTGGCCCGTCCCTTGTTCGCCGCGAAACGCCGACCGGCCGTGAAGGCAACGGTGCGGGGCGCGCCACAGATCGCCAGCATCCCGCGACTGTCCGGCATCATCATGAGTGCTGATCAGCGCCGCGCCATATTCGCCGACCCCGGCGAGGGCCGCCGCTCGATTGTCGCAGCACTCGGCGGCCATGTCGGCGCATACGTGGTTCAGGCGATCGAGCAGGAGAAGGTCACGCTTGTCGGACCCGGCGGCACCCAGGTGCTTCAGCCAAGCTTCGACTCGACTCCGCGCCGTGTTGAGCCGGTTGCGGCTGCGGCCGCTGCGCAACAGGCGCCTTTCGCGAACGCGTTAGCGGTCATGCCTTCGTTGCGCAATCTGGCTGGCTTCGGAGGCGCTCCCGTTCTCGATGAGGGGGGGCCGGATCGTCTCTCGCGGTTGAGTTCGCTCCGGCGCGCGCTCGCGCCGCAGCAGAACGCCGTCAAGTGACCGGGGCGGAGTGCTGCTCCGCCCGGACTTACACTGCGGCTTAGCGAATCGTCCCGTTCACCTGGTTGGGGAAGAAGCCACCCCCCGTCGGACGCCCGTTGTAAACGACTCCGAGCACCTGGGTCGTCGTGCGGCGGAACGCGAGCGAGTCGGTGTCGCTCGGCGAGATGTTGATCTGAAGGTTGCCGACCGATAATCCCTGCTCGTTGCCGCCGCCGGCCTTCGCGCGAACGGCGGAGATCGCGTTGGCCGCGGCTTGCTGGCCAAGCATGCCCAGCGCGGTCCTGACGGCTCCACCGTGATAGGCCTCGATCGCAAGAATGCTCGCGGCGGCGCTGACATAAGCGGGGTTCTGCAACAAAGCGGCCGCGCCGGCATAGGCGGTCACGCCGACATCTTCAAATATGAACGCGCCGAGCAAGAAGCTGACCTCGTCGGCGAACGGGTTGAACTGCGTACCTGCCGGGATCAGCCCGGCCGCCGCCGCCAGCGCGTTGAAGCTGTTCAGCAAATCGATGTTCGGCGCCGCTACTGCGGCCGCACCAAGCGAACGCCTGAGAAAGCGAACATGGTTGACTTCGTCAATAGTGAGCTTTTGCGCGTATTCGAAGATCGCCGCCGTCTTGAACGGCACCGCCGACCCTCCGAGCACGAATCCGCCGGCGCCGCCGACGCCGCCGCGATCGCTTGCGCTCAGCCCTTGGCCGAGGAACGCCCGGATGTAGAACTCCGCCTCGAGGTATTCGAGGTTGAGTGCGAAGTTCAGAATGTCCGCGTCCGTCACCGCCGCCTGCGCCGCTGCCGGCTTGCTGCCCAGGGCGGCACCACCCGCCGCAACCGCACCGGCCGTCATGACGGCAGCCGCGCCGGCGCCGAACTGGCCAATAAGCGAACGACGCTGCAACCTGTTCGGACTTGAAACCGTCCGAGTGTCCTGCTGGTCCATATAGAGTCGCTCCCTTGCAAAACAGACGGTCCGAAGCCGCCTGCTAATCCTTTACTGGCGTCAGTGGAAACGGATGCCGAACGACGGACGCGACATGAATTTCTGGTAACACAAATCCGTGAGCTAAACTGCGCCGTCGGGCTCAATCCGCTGCATTCCACGGCGGAAGGGCGTTCAGAGCACGTCCGGCGCATGCTCCGAGCTATTCGTCATGCTGTTCCCAAATGACTGCCTGCGCGGGTGATATCAACCGCGAGTGGGTTTGCAATCAAAACGTGTGTTTTTCGCGCGCTTTTACGGCGGCAAGAAATGCCCTGGTCAGGTGGGGGCCGGCGGCGATCACCCGCTTCGGCGATCGGCCAATCGGCCCGCGAAAAAGCCAGGAGCACTTCGGCGCGGCGATCGGGCATACGCGCGGGGAACCTTACGCAACCGGAGTGCACGGCCGCGGTTGTAGCGGCAGTCCCGACACGAGGAGGTATTGCATGGCCGACGTTAATGGCCGCCGGATCGCCGTTCTCGCCACCGACGGCGTGGAGCAAGCGGAGCTGACGGAGCCGGTCAAGGCGCTGAAGGCGGCGGGGGCCGCCGTCACGGTCATCTCGCCGAGCGCCGGCGAAATCCAGGGCATGAACCATGACGAGAAGGGTGACCGTTTGCCGGTCGACAGCGCGCTATCGTCGGTGCGACCGGACCAGTTCGACGCGCTGGTTTTGCCCGGCGGGGTCGCCAACCCAGACAAGCTGCGGACAATGCCCGAGGCCGTGTCTTTCGTCCGGCACTTTGTGGAGAACCGCAAGCCGATCGCCGCGATCTGCCATGGGCCCTGGACCCTGATCGAAGCCGGAGGCGTGAAGGGCAAGCGGATGACGTCCTGGCCGTCTCTGAAGACCGATCTGCGCAACGCCGGGGCCGAGTGGGTCGACCAGACGGCCGTCACGGATGGGCTGCTGGTGACCTCCCGCAAGCCGGACGACCTTCCCGCGTTCAACCAGGCGATGATCGCGCTGTTCGGCGAACAGCAGGCTTCGCGGGCGGCGTAGGTCGACGGGCCGAACCGCGCCTGCTCAACGGCCGGCGGCGCGATCGAATAATGGTTCGGCGTGCAGCAGCGCACGAAGGTGCCGGCGGCGGACGCCCGTGTGCCAACTCGCCTCGTGAGGGCGGAGGCTCGCCGAGCGTATTGTTTTCAGACGAAAGTGACCTTCATCGTCCGCAGGGCATCCTGCGCTCGCGGCGCCGCGCTATTACGGAGACATGCGCCTAACACGCGGAAAGTGCCGGCGCGAGGTCGGCGGCCAGCAACATCGGCCGCAACTCGTCGTGTTCGGCCGCTAAAGCGCCCGCCCGCCATCCACCACGATCTTGGTCCCCGTGCTCGAACCGAGATGCGTCACACACGCCATGATCGCGCGGCCGACATCGGCGGGTTCGATCACGTTGCGGAGAGGCGCGGTCGCCATGATCTTCTCGATCTGCTCGCGCCCGCGCCCGGCGACGAAGTCGGTCGCCACCGGCCCGGGCGAGACGCACAGGAAACGCACCTCCGGGCCGAGCGCCCGGGCAAGCGACATCGTCATGGTGTCGAGGGCGGCCTTGGACGCGCCATAGGCGATGTTGCTGCCAGCGCCGCTGAACGCCGCCACCGAGGACACGTTCACCACGACGGACGGCGCGGCGGCGCGCAGCAACGGCAGCAAGGCGCGGATCACCGAGTATGGGCCGCGCGCGTTGGCGATTAGCACCTGATCGAAGAATGCCTCGTCCAGCGCTTCGAGATCCGCGTGCGGGATCGGCCGCGTCATTCCGGCCGAGTTGACCAGCACATCGACCCGCCCGTACGCCTCGCGCATTGCGCCGGCCATTCGCCGCACGGAAGCCACGTCCGCGAGCTCGAGCGGCAGCGTGCGATGCCCATGGCCCGGCAGCTCCGCTCGGAGCGCATCGGCGCGCTCCCTGCCGCGGTTGTAGCAGATCGCGACGGTCGCCCCGGCCCCGGCCAGCAGCCGCACCGTCGCAGCGCCGATGCCGTTGCTGCCGCCGGTGACCAGGGCGACCTTGCCGGCCAACTCTTCCTGCGCCATGCCCGTTGCTCCTAGACGTCCAAGCGGAAGCTGTCGCCGTCCGGCACAATGCGCCCCGCCGTCGCACCCGCGAAATGCGTGCCGATGACCAGCACCGGGCTGCCCGCCAGCTCGCGGAACATCGACCACCGGGTTTGCACGCCGCGCGCCGGATCGCTGTCCGCCGCCGAGGCCCAATCCGGCCGCGCGATCTGCACGGGGTGGTGCATGAAATCGCCGGTGATGAGCGCGGTCTCGCCGCGGGAATGGATGCGCACGCTGACATGGCCGGGCGTGTGGCCAATGGTGGGCACGAGGCTGATCGTTTGGTCGATCACCGCGTCGGTTTCCACCAGGTCGACCAGCCCAGCATCATGCACCGGCTGCACCGAGTCCGCCATGACGAAGCGCATGTCCTCGCGCTCCGTCTCCGACCAGTGCTCGTATTCGATCCGGCCCATCAGGTAGCGCGCGTGCGGGAACGTCGGGACCCAACGCCCGCCGGCCAGCATGGTGTTCCAGCCAACGTGATCGACATGGAGATGGGTGCACAGCACCGTGTCGATCGACTCGCGCGGGTAGCCGGCCGCGGCGAGGTCAGCGAGGAAGGAGCCTTGCAGCTTGTTCCAGTGCGGGATGCGCCGGTTCTCCTTGTCGTTGCCGAGGCAGGTGTCGACCACCATGCGCCGCGTCGGGGTTTCGACGACGAAGGTTTGAATGCTCATGCGCAGCCGCCCTTCCTCATCGGCGAAGTGCGGCCGGAGCCATTCGATCGGCAGCACCTCCTCCCGCGTCGCCTGCGGCAGGATGAACCGGCTGCCGCCCGTCATCTCGAGTTCCACGACGCGGGTGACGGTCACGTCACCGATCTTCCATTTCAGCATGCCGCCGCTCCCTGCTTCTGGCAGTTCGCGGTGGCTGGGCACACCTGTCAAGGCGACCGGCGGGTTTGCACCCCGATCGGTTTGCGGCCTACGACGGGGCTCGATGGACCACGATTTGCGACAGATGGCCGATCGGACGGTCGGAGCCTGGCTTGACTACCGGGAAGGCGAGATCCGCGGCGACCGGGCCGCCGGGCGCAAGGCGGCCACGGGCGATATTCCGCTTCTCAAGCGGCGGTTCGCCGACTTTCAGGACGGCTTGCTGGGCCGGGCGAAAGCGGCCGTGCTCACCCTGCAAGCCGAGCTCACCGGGCACGCGGGCAGTCTCCGCCGGCAGCGCGGTGAGCTCGCCCGCGAGCGCGACGAGCATATCGGCGAGAAGTTGCGCGAGTGCCGGGAAGAGCGCCAGCAAGCCCTGCAGACCCTGGAGCGCACCATCGGCCCGCGCTCCGCGACGGTTGTCGCGGGTGCTCAAGCGGCGGAGGAGGCCGAGAGGGCGCCCCGCCCGGAGCGCGCCCAGCAGCAAGGC
>CAXUIE010000208.1:0-2525 GCA_964250825.1 uncultured Acidisphaera sp.
GCGCGATGGCGTCGTCGCTGGTTTCGAGCGGCGCCAGCGCGAGCGCGTCAATCGTCGCCAGCGGATCACGCGCGCCGATCAGGTCGGACACCAGCGTCTGCGCCGAGCGGAGCGTCACCAATCGCGCGGCGGATGTGGGGACGCCGAGGGCGCGGCCGCGCGTCTCGATCGCCTTGCCGAGTTCGGCCAGTGTCGGGCGCGATCTCTCCGCCTCGCGCTTGAGGTCGGCCGCAAGCCGCGCGGCCGTGGCCCCCTTCCGCACCTCGCTGGCAGCGAGCCCGAACAGGGCGGCGGCACGCGCCCGAGCGCGTTCCCAGGTCGCCTCGTCGGGGACCGGCTGCTCGCGGAACTCGATCGCGTCGTCGATCCGTTCGAGCGAGACGGGAACGGGGCTGCCATTGCGCATGGGCGTGCGGTCGGCCTGCGCGGCGAAGGACAGAAGGACGAGGTTCGCGACCGCCTCCGTCAGCCCCATCGGTTTCGGCTGGTCGATCCAGCCACGCAGGCGATCGGCGGTCATCGACACGTCGCCCGAGCGGGCCTGCATGATGCCGAAGCGCTGCGCCCAATGATCGATCAGCACCAAATGGGTTTGCGTGACGGTTGCGAGCTTGAGCGGCACCGCGATGGCTGCGAGGTCACGCCGGGCCGCGGCATCGACCAGCATCCGCTGATCCTGCTGCTGCGCCGCCGCTTGTACGAACTCCAGAACCCTGCGAAGCGCGGCAGGCCGCAGCTCCCCATCGAAGATCGGGTGGGCGGGATAGTGGTGCTCGAGCATCCGGTCGAGCACTCCGTCGACCGCTGCTTTCATGTTGCCGCCGACCGGCGGGCGCGGGTCGAATGTGTCGAGTGAAACCAGCATGTCCTCCTTGCGCAGGGTCGCGCCGAGGCAGTCCTCCGGGTTCGGGCGGAGGCCGAACGCGGCTTCTAGACAGGCGAGCAGCCGAATTTGCAGCGCGCTCTGCTGGTTGCGCAGGATCGCGCGGGCCTGTTCGCGGTCGCTCGCCGACAGAAACCGCGCCGCTTCCGTCAGCCGGTCCCGTTCGAGCGCGGCCTCGATGCGGACCAGGGTGCCGAGCTCACGCAGGGCGCGATCGCCGAGATGGTTCGGCTGCCAAACGAGCCCGCCCGCGCCCGTGTCGTCCGCGGCCTCGGCGGCGTATTGCCTGTGGTCGATCGGCGCGCGGCCCTTCGGGTCGAATGGCATCCCGAACACGAGCACGGGCGCGCCTTCGCGGCCGCGCAGACGGTCGGCGGCGAAATCCTTGACAACCTCGAAGTAGAGATCGACCGGCCGACGCGTGCCGCGCCAGGGGTGCTGATAGGCGACAAAGGGTTGCGCCCCGAGCAGGCCCTCCTGGTCCGGAATGCCGAGCGCCTTGAGCAGCATCTCCTTTAGCCGCAGCCGGCGCGCCCCGTCGGAATCGAATTGCGCGAGGTTGGCCAGGATCGGCTCGATGTCCACGCCGCTGATGTGCAGGGAAACGATGGGTGCGGTGGGGTCGTCGCTGATGCGGATCTCGCCGACACGCGCCGCCCAATTGCGAAGCTTGCCGAGCACCAGCGTGCCCTCGCGGCCCGGCAGCGGAGAGATAACCGAACCGTGGTTCAACGCGGCGAGCCGCGGCGCGGTGAGCGCGCGCAAGGAGGGCACCGCAGGCACCAAGGCCGCGAGCAGGAGGGTTTTCAGCAGCCTTGCGTCGTTCTCAAAGCGCCGCGCGACGGCGGGGTCGGCGGGCCCGGCCTGCAAGTCGGGCCAGGCGACCGCGTGCTCGTGCTCGAGTAGCGGCAGCAGCTTGTGCGCCCAGAGCTTCTTGGCGCCCTCGAACTGGATGCGGAGCCCGTCGGAGAACGGCTGGTCGCCCGTCGCGATCTCGTCCCACAGATCGCCGACCGGGATCAGGCTGCCGACCCGGAGCTCGTCGCGCCGTTTCACCAGCAACGTCAGCATCAGCTTGAGCGCGGTCCGCTCGCGCTGCAGCACGGAGGAGGCCGCGATCAGCGCCTCCACCAGCGCCGGGCTGAACGGGTAGGTCATGCGGAACAGCGCGCGCTCGCCGTCCGAGCCGAGCAGGGTGTCGAGCACGTCGCGGCGGCGGTTGGCGAACTCCTCGAACGCCGCGTCGAGTGCCAGGCGCGCGGCGTCCGACTTCGGCCGCAGCAGACGACGCTCGGCGATCACCGGCAGGTTGCGGTCTTCGAGGGTCACGCGGTCGAAGCGTGCTTCCCAGTATTTCAGCGTGTCGGCGAATTGCAGTTGCAGCGCGCCGGCCTGACTGGCGCCCACCAGCTCGCGAAGATCGCGCTGGCGCGCCACGAACGAGACGATCGGCACCGGCCGGTCTGCGTGCTGCGCTTCCACCAGCTTCGACAGCTTGGAACCCTCGGTGGAGATGAAATCCACGTCGGCCGCGTGGGTCGCGAGCCACAGGATCAGCTCGTCGAGGAACAGCACCACGGCGTCGTAGCCGAGCGCCTGGGCGAAGCGGCTCTTGCCGGACGCCACCCCTCCCGAAATAGCG
>CAXUIE010000208.1:2535-6179 GCA_964250825.1 uncultured Acidisphaera sp.
GACTCCGGCACCGCCGCGTCGAACGGGGCGGCATCCCAGTCCGCCCCGAGATCGCCCCAGCCATCGCCTGTTGCGGGCGCGGCGCCGCCATTGAGCTGCGTGAAGAACGCCGCGTCGCCGATGCGCGCGCGCAGGCCCCGCGCGTCCGCGAACAGGCGTTCGCCGAGATAGAAGCCGGGAACGGGCGCCTCCGGATGGATGCGGCGGACGTGATCGGCGTAGCCGCCGAGCACGGCGCTCTGCACGTCGCGTTTGTCGATCATGTGGAACGGCACCATCAGGAAGCGCTTCTCGCCCAGCCAGCGCGCGTGCCTGATCACCGGGCCGGCCAGCTCGACGATGCCGCGGGCGCGGAGGTTGCCGGCGAGCAGCAGGTTCAGCACCGCCATGAAGTGGCTCTTGCCGGAGCCGAACGAGCCGTGCAGGTAGCAGGCCGCACTGCGACCGCCCTCGACCGCGCTGCCGATGACGCCGAGCGCCTGGTCGAAAGCGGCGACGAGCTGCGGGGTGACGACGTAGCTGGCGACGGTCGCCTCGGCCGCCGCGTCAGTCACGCCCTCCGACAGCTTGAGCACGAAGTCGTTGGTCTGGACCCGCTCGGGAATCTCGATCAGGTCGCGGAGCAGCGGGCGGGCTTCGCTCATGCCAGGGCGGCCTTGCGGGCGCGCGGCTTGCGCACCGGAGCGGGCGGCGTCCAGGCGCGGAACTTGTCCGGTGCGACGGCGAAGAAGCGCGCCTCCTCCTCGATGAACTCCGCGAAGTAGTCGCCCATGCGCACGCCCGTCTCCTCGTCGATGTGGTTGTGCCATTGCTTGAGCCACGGCACGAGTTCCAGCAGCCCGGCGAGCATCGGCGCGAGCCGGGGCGCGGTCCAGCCGTCGGTTTCCTTGCGTTCCACGTACCAGGCGGCAAGCGCCCGGGCGCGGCCGAGATGGTCGTGGCCGGCCCACAGCAGCGGCAGGCTGCCGTCGGCGTCGCGGGCGCAGAACGGGTAGGAGACGAACCGCTCCTTGGGCACGTCGAGGCCGCCGCGCAGGCGCCAATAGTCACCGGACTCGTAATCGACCTGCTTGTATTTCGGCGGCACCGGGATCGCGCCGATTTCCTCCGCCTTGCGTCGCCTGGCCTCCGCCGGGTCGGCGCAGGCGGCGTCGATCGCGTCCTCGGCGCGCTGCTTGTCCCAGGTCGCTTCCCAGTCGGCGCGCTTGCGCAGCCCGCTTTCCGTGTAGCGCAGCACGGCGAGGAACGGCACCGACTCGCGGCCGAGCAGTTCGCCGATCAACGTGTCGAGCCGCACCGTGTGATTGCCGGTGTAGAGCGCGGCGACGGCGCGAAAATCATCGTCGCCGCGCGCGATGTCGGCGAGGCCGAGCACGGTGGTGAGTTGCGGCGTGTCGGTGGGGCGGTAGCGCGGCCCCTCCAGCCGGTCGAGCAGCCAGGCGCGCAGCGCGTCGCGCTCCATGTCCTCCCACGTCTCGGAGGCCCAGCGGCGCTTGTATTCGGGCCGCTCGATCAGGCCGATCGTCGTGTCGTGCTCGATCAGCGCGATGCGGCGTTCCACGACCGCGCGGTAGCTTGCCGGCCAGTGCGCCGGGAGGTCGGTGATCGGCGTCGAGCGATGCCGGGTGAACCACGCGGTTTCGAGTTCGCCGGCGGCCATGCGCCGCGCCATGACGATCTCGAACGCGCGCTCGCCGAGGTGCAGCGGCGGTGGCTCGGGGTGCTCGGGCGGATCGTCGTGCAGGCCGTAGAGGCGGTAGCAGCGCCAATCGAGCTCTTCCTGGAGCGCGATCATTGACGCGCGACTGTTCTCGGCCGCCGTGTGGGCGGCGTCGAGAACCGCACGGGTCGGCACGGTCCGGGCGCAAACTGCGGGAGGAAGATTTGCCGCGATGCGCTGCGCTTCGCTGTCGAGAGCGCGTGCGAGATCAAGCGGCGGTTCCAGCGCTAGAGGGAAGCGCTCGACGTTGGCGCCGTTGAAAGCGTAACGCTCATCCCACTTGGTTTTCTGAACGCGCGCGCCTTCTTGTCCGACATAGTCCCCGCCTTTCGGGTAGCACACCTGCTTGAGCCAGAAGCAAGCGGCGGAGGAGTTCAGCAATCCGAGCAGGCCGAGGTGGTCGTCCTCGCTGGCAACCGCCGGCAGCTTGATGACCGGCGCGGTCCTGTTGAACACCTTGCCGCCGCGGTCGAGCACGAAATGGTTGTGCGTCGCGACCTCGCCGAAGGTGATGGTGAGGGGAGTGCGAAGTTTGTTCGCGGTTAGGCGCCCGAACTCAAACCACTTCAGCCCGCAATCCACTTTGGAACGGCCTCCAAACATCTTGTTCTGCGCGATGCCTGTCCGATCCATCCACATGTGCCGTGAGGCAAAGGGCGGGAGGGTATCGAGCAGCCTAAAGGTTTGATCGTAAGGGAACACGGCAACGATGTCCGCCCCGTGCAGCAGGCTGTCGCCCACGGCCAGCGAGAACCGGAAGTCCGGCGCTTCGGCGAGCCGCGTCACTTCGCCGGCGCGCAGGGCCGCGAGCAGCAGGCGAAAGCGCGCGATCTCGACGGCGAACGACAATCCGGCTTTCCGCTTGCCGATTTCGGGCGACGCGGCGATGGCGCTGTTCGGCTTCCTGCGCGCGCCGGGGGCGACGCCCGGATCGCTGGCGCACGACTTCACCGACCCCGACTCGTCGCGTAGTGGTGGTGGCGCATCCGGTGCCCCAAGCCCTCCGCCGTGCCGCCCAGCTCTTCGCGGAAGAAATGCTGCGCCGGATCGAACAGTCCGCCGAGGCCGGGCAGGCGCGCCGCCTCCGTGAAGGTGGCGACGAGGTACTCCGCGTCGCTGTCCTCCCGCTGCGCCCGGAAATGCGCGCGCTGGCGGGCTTGCGCCGCGTCCATCCGATCGCCGGAGCCGGCGAGCAGCGGCCGGTCGAGCAGCCCGTTGTCCTCGAGAAAGCGAAGGAACACCAATCCAAGGAGCCAGTGCACGGCCGCTTGGTCGATCGCGGCGGTCCAGAACGTCTCGAACGTGTCGGAGGTGCGCTTGGCGTCGAACGCGGCGCGCCATTCGGCGTGCGCGGCGTCGCGCCCAGGGGATGTCGCATGGTGACGTCGGAGGTCGACCTCCATCATACGCCGCAGCTTCTTGAGGTCGGCCAGCAGCCGCTTGGCGTCCACCATCTCCGTGCGTCATTCCTTCGTCCCGGACGAAAGAAGTAGTCGGATCGGTTCACCTCACGCAACCGTTGCGCGAGCGCGTCCCTCACCCCGGCCCTCTCCCGAGGGAGAGCGAGAAGGCGCTAGGCCGCCGAGCGCACGCCGGTGCGGTGGGCGTTGGCGAGCCAGGGGGCGGTCAGCCGCGCCCAGTTGGAGCCGGCGATCACCGGCAGCACCACGTGGTCGACGCGCGGCAGGCCGGGGTCGGGCTGCGCCACCAGCACCCACAGGCTCGGCGGGCCGCCGGCGGCCCCCGAGGCCTGGGAGAACTCCACCAGCATCTCCATCAGCTCGTAGCGGGCGAGCCGGCCCGGGCGGGTCAGCCGCGCGGGCGCGCGGAGGGCACGCACCGCCTCGCGCACCTTGGGCGCGGCGCGCGCGGCCAGGCGGAGAAGATTGCGGAAATCGGCGCTGTCGCGTCCGGCGGCGTCGGC
>CAXUIE010000209.1:0-6166 GCA_964250825.1 uncultured Acidisphaera sp.
CGGAGATCAAGGAGCGGATGAGCGGCAACATCTGCCGCTGCGGCGCCTACGTCCACCTGATCGACGCATTCAGAGAGGTCCAAGCGTCATCGGCAGCGGCTGAACCGTCGTTGGCCGCGAAGGCGGCGTAACCGTGCAACCGTTCGCCTACGTCAGAGCGTCCGATCCGGCCGGGGCAGTGCGCGCCTTCCGGCCGGACGGACAATACCTCGCCGGCGGCACCAACCTGCTCGACCTGATGAAGGAAGGGGTGGAGCGACCCACCTCTTTGGTGGACCTGACACGGCTCGCGCTGACGCAGATCGGTCCCGCCGGCGACGATCCCGAAGGAAAGGCGCTGTCGATCGGCGGGCTGGCGAAGAACAGCGACACGGCCAATCATCCGCTGGTGAGGCGAGACTTTCCGCTGCTCAGCCAGGCGATCCTCGCCGGGGCTAGCGCGCAGATCCGCAACATGGCGACCGCAGGCGGGAACCTGAACCAGCGGACGCGGTGTCCCTATTTCTACGAGCCAGCGCTGCCCTGCAACAAACGCGCTGCGGGGAGCGGGTGCAGCGCGCGCGACGGCGTCAACCGCTCACACGCGATCTTCGGCTGGACCGACTCCTGCGTGGCCACCCACCCCAGCGACATGTGCGTCGCGCTCGCGGCGCTCGACGCCAGGGTGAACGTGCTGGGGACCGACGGCGAGCCTCGGCGGATTGCGTTCGCCGACTACCATCGACTGCCGGGAGATGAGCCGCAGCACGACAATCGCCTCAAGCCGGGCGAGATCGTCACCTCGGTGACTGTCCCCGGCAACAACCTCGCCGACCACGCCTGCTATCTCAAGGTGCGCGAACGCACGAGCTACGCGTTCGCGCTGGTCTCGGTCGCGGCGGCGCTGGAGATCAAGGAGGGCGTCATCGTCGATGTCCGCCTGGCCATGGGCGGGGTCGCACACAAGCCGTGGCGCGCGGTCGCGGCCGAACGCCTCTTGCGTGGGCAGACGCCGTCGGATGAGAGGTTCGCCGCCGCTGCGGCTGCTGAGATGAAGGCGGCGAGGCCGCTCCAGCACAACGGTTACAAGGTCGCGATCGGCCGCCGCCTCCTAGTGCGCGCGCTTCATGCCGCGCTTGTCGGCGCGGGCGAACATTTCTCGGCGGAGCAATGACATGGCGACAGGCCTTCCACATGAGCGCGCGGACGCGGCCCTGAAGGTCACCGGCTCGGCCAAATACACGGCCGATTTCTCTGCGCCGGGCATGGCCTATGCCGTGCTCGTCACGAGCAAGATCGCCAAGGGTCGTATCGCGCGCCTGGACGTCGCGGCTGCGGAGTACTCGGACGGCGTCATCAAGGTGCTCACCCCAGCCAACGCTGCGAGGCTGAACAGGCCCAAGGACATATTCAACAACACCGTCAAGCAACCCGCCAATCCGGCCGAGGAGACGACCAACACGGCCTCTCGTGTGCTGCCGCTCGAGTCCGACCGGATCCATTACTGGGGACAGATCGTCGCTGTCGTCGTGGCCGAGAGCTTTGAGACGGCGCAGGCGGCAGCCGACCTGGTTTCGATCGAGTACGAGGCGGAGACGCCCGCCTGCTCGTTCCGAGACAGCCTTTCGGAGGCGCGCAAGCCGAAGTCCTACCTGGGGGAGCCCACCATTGTTATCGACGGCGACCCCGAAGGCGCGCTCGCAAGAGCGCAGATGAGAAGCGACGAAAGTTATTCGACGCCCCTGATGAACCATCACCCCATGGAGATGCAGGCGACCCTCGCCGAGTGGCGCGGGGACGAGCTCTTCGTCGAGGAGCCCTCACGCTACGTGCAGGGCGTGAAGCGCAATCTGGCGCAATCGTTCGGACTACCGGACGACCAGGTGCATGTCCGCTCCAAGTTCGTCGGCGGCGCGTTCGGCAGCAAAGGCGCCGTCCGCCAGCATGTCGCACTCGCCGCGATGTGCGCCAAGGTGACGGGGCGGCCGGTCAAGCTGTTGCTGACGCGCCGCCAGGTCACCTTCACAAGCGGCCACCGGCCGGACACGCTGCAGCGGGTCGCCCTCGGGGCCGACGACGACGGGCGGCTGGCCGCCATCGTCCACGAGGGATTCTCGAGCTGCTCCGAGACCGACCCCTTCATGGAGCCGTTCTCCAGGCTCACCGGCCAACTCTACGCCGCCCCGAACCGCGCGCTGGCCCAGAAGATCGTGTCCCTAAACGTCAACCAGCCCACCAACATGCGCGGCCCGGGCGAGACCACCGGCATCTACGCCTTGGAAGCGGCGATGGACGAACTCGCCCATGCGCTGTCGATCGATCCGCTCGACCTTCGGCGGCTGAACGAGCCGGCCACGGAGCCGATAAGCGGCAAGACCTTCAGCTGTCGCCGCCTGCTCGACTGCATTGACCAAGGGGCCGCAGCATTCGGCTGGGACAAGCGGCGGCAGACCCCGGGAACCTGGCGAGAGGGCGACCTGCTGATCGGTTTTGGGTACGCGTCCACGACCTACCCGCTCAAGGGCAGTCCCTGCCAGGTGCGCTGCCGCGTCCGAGCCGATGGGGCGATCATCGTCGAGAGTTCGACCCACGACTTCGGTAACGGCATCGCCACGACCGCACGGCAGATCGCCGCCGAGGCCCTAGGCGTGAGCTCAGAGGATGTCACCTTCAACTACGCCGACTCCGACCTGCCGCCCGCCATGCAGACTGGGGGCTCGACCACCACCATGTGGATCGGGACGGCGACCAAGGACGCCTGCGAACAGGTGTTGGCGGGGTTGCGTCGGCTTGAGGCGACTGCCGCCTTAGGCAAGACCGGCTTCGCGTCCGCCCTGCAACGTGCCGGACGCGAACAGGTGGAGGCGACCGCCGTCGCCGGGCCGGACAAGAAGAAGGCCAAGCAGTTCGCGATGAACTCGTACGGCGCGCATTTCTGCGAGGTCGCGGTCGACGCGGACACCGGCGTCACGGAGGTCCGCCGTTTCCTGAGCGCGATCAACTGCGGCCGGATCATCAATCCGAAGCTCGCGGAGCCAGTATATCGGCGCGGTGACGATGGGCGTCGGCATGGCGCTGATGGAGGGCAACGAGCTCGATCCGCGCAATGGTATGTGGATCAACGCCGAGCTGGCCGACTACCATGTCCCGGTCTACGCCGACACGCACCGCATGGACGTGATCTGGGTTGATGAGCCCGACATGAGCGCCAACCCCCTGGGCGCGAAGGGGCTCGGCGAGATGGGGCTTGTCGGAACGGCCGCGGCGATCGCCAACGCGATCTTCAACGCCACCGGCAAGCGGGTGAGGGATCTGCCGATCACGCCCGACAAGCTCCTCTAGCATCGCCGCGGCGTGTCACCGCCGGCATCCGTGAAAGGCCGATCATGAGCAAGCCGACTCCCTACGCCTCGAAGGTCGCCGTCCCTCCGGAGGAGGATGTCAGGCAGGTCATGGGGGACAGCTACAAGCCCGACGGGCTCACGTCACCAGGATTGCTCGCCGGCACGGGCGACTGCTTCCCTGCCGTGGTCGCGCTGGTGAAGGCGCTGTTCCAGGCCGACGACATAGATGCAAGGCTCAGGGAGATCGTCACGCTGCGTGTGGCCGTGCTGCTCAAGGCCCCCTACGAGTGGCAGCAGAACAGCAAGATGGCGCTGAACACGGGCCTCAGCCAAATCGAGATCGACGCGGTTGCAGTGGACGGGCCTGTGCAGGGGCTGCCGGCCGGACTACATCCTGGCGTGCTCGGCCACCGACGAGTTGGTGCGACGAGGGACGCTCACCAACGAGACCCTGTCCGGCCTGCTGGACCGATACGGCCAAGTCGGCACGCGCAAGCTGATCCTTGCGATAGGCTACTTCACCCTCCTAGCCATGTTCCTCAACGGGTGTCGCATACCGCTCAAAACGACCGATAAGATCGGAACGTCAACTAGTCCGCTGGGATAGCCGTTCATCGAGTTTACTCTATCACGCTTGTGACGACAGATCTTGCACGTCCCGGTAATGTCTCAGTTTGAATTCCTAGGCCGTGCGGACGGAATCGCGAAAGTTTAGGGTAGGGGATTCCCGAATCGGCTTTTCATCGAATCAGTGGGCGACCGGCAACAGGGAGCCGGGCGATGCTGACGGGATGACCTAGGACGACTGGGCAATCGTGCTGGAGGTGTTCGATGCGGTGCGGTCCCGCCGTGGCGAACCGGGCCACGACGACCGCCGCTTCCTGGAGGCGCTGCACTTCTTCACGGTCCACAACGTCACCTGGCGCGCGCTCCCGGCAGAGTATGGCGCTTGGAACAGCGTCTGGAAGCGGTTCTGGCGGCTCGGGCGTGTTCGAGGCGTTCTTCCAGGCGCTCGCCGATCTCAGCCCAACCGCGCACCTGGTGCAGATGTTCGACAGCACGGTGGTGCGGGCGCACGTCTCGGCAGCAGGAGCAAAGGGGGCAGCAGGGCCAAGCGCTCGGAGGGTCGCGGGGACCGCATCGCCTGCCGGGAGCGCGGGATCGTGCCGGTCATCCCGCACCGCTTCAACGCAGAGCACCGGCCCGCCTTCTTCCCGAGAGTGCTCTATAAGGGCCGCGCCCGTATCGAGGCGGTTGCGAAGCTCAAGCGATTCAAGCGCGTGGCACTACGCTGCGAGAAGACCGCGGAAAGTTACGCCGCCGTCGCGTTTGCTTACTCCATGATCTTGGTCAAATCCGTCCACACGGCCTAGGCATGACCCGAAATCAGGTAGTCCTTATCGCGCCAATCATGCGTGCCCAAAACGCACTTGTACCGGTCAGTTATCGTTTTCGCGGATCGATATCGATGACCCCAAAACGACCCCAACGAACATGCGGGCATCGCTGGTCATGCGTCGAGAGCAGATGGTGGACGATGGGCTACAGCTAACCTTCGATATGGGAACATTGGAATGGTATCCGTCCCGAGGATGAACGCATCGACCTCCCAATGGACCTGACGTTCGATATCGACTTGCGGCGAGCCGCTCGCGAGGACGATGACGGCGCAGCCGATTAGGCTTTCTTCCATCGCTTCGCCGCCCCCTTCCGTGCAATTTCCGCCCGCTGCTCTGCCTTCAGACTTTTGGCTCGCGCGGCGCCGCCACACTTCCCCAGCTCCGCAGCGGCGTTCGACGCTCTCAGGCTCGTCCGCTTCCTCGACGGTTGCGATACGCATAACCTTCACGGCCGCGCCGATCACGTCGGCCGGGCGCTTTTTCGCCTCGGGGACCTTTGGGCAAATCTCTCGACTCCGCAAGTGCTTGACGGTAAGCACACACTTAATTGCAGGAGGTGAAAGTGGGCTATTGGAAGAGCCGAGCTATGGCGGAGAGGCCATGTACGAATTGGCGCGGGCGCTTCTTTGTGAAGCAGGGACTCTCGAAGAGTGCGAAAACCATCCCGGCACATTCTTTGATGCGACCGGCGATCTACAGGCGGCTTACAAACTTGCCAACGCGGATAACGGCGGGTCGGATCGTTCTGGACGACGGAGAGACACGTAGAACAGCACCGACCTCGTAAAAGCCGTATACGATGACAACTCGTTCCCGTCCGAATGCCCCGAGTGCGAAAAAGCATTTGGGCGGATTAGGAGCGAGACAGCAATCGGTAGCTGTGTCGGCCGTGACCCCTCGGTAGGGAACTCCATTCTCGGCTCGAACAGCGCGCTAGTGCTGTCAGCGCGACGCCCCGGCTACGGAAACTGCAATCAGCGATCCTCGAACAACACTCCAATGTAGCGTTGCGCCGATTGCTCAATCGCTTCGCCACCCTCCCGTAAGATTTGACGGCCAACATTGAATCCATAAACGCGGTCGATGCGCCATCGATGTAGATCGGCAGCGATCCGCTTTACCGTGGCAGCAGATAAAGGGAGCAGGTTCGGATAGCTGTACATGAAGCTCACCCGACGTGGGTTGGCTACGACCTGAAGCGTGTCGCCGGTGAGAAGCACGCCTTCCTCGCTTCCGGCCGGCCTCCAATGCAAAACCGTCGAGCCTGGGAAATGGCCGGCAAGCCTGAGTAGCGTGATGTCCGAACAGGGTGAGAGCGTGTCACCGGTCCAGAACTCGATGGCTGGATCCGGGCGCATCACCCATTCCCGGTCCGCAGTATGGAGATGAACGGGACAGCCGAAGGCAGTCGCCCAGTCTTGGCATGTCGTATAGTAATGGGGG
>CAXUIE010000210.1:0-6108 GCA_964250825.1 uncultured Acidisphaera sp.
GCCGAATTTGCCGGCCGATTGCTGATCGGGCCCGCCGATTGGGCGCGCTGGGAGGACGACCCCGACGGCCTCTGCTGGGCCCTGATCGGCGTCGAGGGGTTCGACGCGCTGGTTCGAACCCCGGCGGACCTCGACCGCCTGGCGGCGCTGCTCGAGGCGTCCCAGCGTCCCTTGGTCTGGGTCGGCGGCGCGCTCCGCGAGGCGGCGATCCCGTCCCTGGCACGGCTGGCCGAGACCTGGGCGCTGCCCGTCTCCCCCACCCATCGCCGGCCCCACCTGTTCGACGCCGACCATCCGAACTACGGCGGCTACATGGGCACCCGGGTGCCCCGCGACCTGCTCGACGCCATGAAGCGCGCCGATCTGCTGGTGGCGCTCGGCGAGCGGCTCACCGATTCGGTCAGCCAGTCGTACACTTTCCCGACCGCGCCGCAGCCGCAGCTCCCACTGGTGCATGTCTGGCCGGACCCGGTGGAGGTCGGCCGCGTGTTCCGCCCCGACCTCGGCATGGCTTGCGACCCAAGTGCGGTCATCGACGGCCTGCTCGCCCGCGGCACGCCGCGCGGGGCGGACGGCCGGCGGGGCTGGGTGAGCGAGCTGCACGCCATCCACAAGCGGCTGATGCGGCCGGTTTGGGACAAGGCCGTCGACGGGGTGAACTTCTCCGCCGTCACCAGCGCGGTCGCCCGGCACCTGGCGCCCGACGCGGCGGTGACGTCGGACGCCGGCAATTTCTCCAGCTTCATCCATCGCCACATGCGCTTCCGCCCCGGCCAGATGTTCCTCGCCTCCGTGGTGGGCGCGATGGGAGCGGCGATGCCGATGGCGGTCGCGGCCGGCCTGCGCCGGCCCGGCAAGCAGGTCGTCGCGTTCGCCGGCGACGGGGGCGCGCTGATGACGGGCAACGAGCTCGCCACCGCGCGGCAATACGGCGTGAACCCGATCCTCGTCATCTCCGACAATGGCCGCTACGGAACCATCACCATGCATCACGACATGCGCTATCCCGGCCGCGCGTCCGACGCCGCCACCGAGCTCACCAACCCCGATTTCGCGCTCTGGGCGCGCTCGTTCGGCGCGGAAGGCATCACCATCCGCGAGGAGGCCGAGGTCGCGGACGCGATCGCCCGCGCCTTCGCCGTGCGCGACCGCCCGGTGGTCGTGCATGTGCGGAGCTCCACCGACCAGATCAGCGCGTGGCGCCGCCGCGACGGGAGCAACGCATGACCGCGGCCGATCTCCGGGCGACCCTCGGCGGAGCCGAGCCGCCCGCCGGCATCAGCCTCGCGCGCCAAACGCTCTGGTGGGACGCGAACGGTGACTGGGAGCGCGCGCACCGCTGCGCCATGGCCGACGAGAGCGCCGACGGCGCGGCGGTTCACGCCTATCTGCACCGCAAGGAGGGCGACCTGTCCAACGCCCGTTACTGGTACAACCGCGCCGGCCGAACACCCGCGGACGGCAGCCTGGACGCCGAATGGGACGCGCTCGCCGCCGAGCTTGCCTAGGTCGTTACCAAAACGTGGAGAGCGACGAATCGCAGCAGCCCGCCTTCGCATGATTGGTCTCCGCACCGCCGAGGTCACCGCCACGAACGCTCGTGGACGGTGATCGACACCGGCGCCTGATCTCGCCCAGGTCCGCTTTTCGTGAGGAAGTCCCTTGCCGCTTTACGAAGCTCGCCGCGATGATTTGCTTCCCCTCACTGCAACGACCTTTGTTTGGGGGAAGTCTTCGCTGGCAGGCAAGAGAGGGCGTGAAGCAGTGCCGCGTGTTCTTTTCCTTGGAGGCCGGCTACGCCTCGCCCGAGGCCGAATGGCCGCGAATACAGGATGAGCTAATCCACGCGATGATCAAATTGGATAAGGCATTTCGGCACCGCGTCCAGCTCCTCTAGCTGCGCCGTCGATACAACCGCGCGGGCCGACAATCGATTTGGACGCGGACATCGAGAGACGCGGACATCAAGATGTTCGGTGTCCACGCGTTCATCCACTCCGTTCTCGAACTTGCGCGTTTCGGCCTTCTCGCTCCAATGGCGAAGCTGCTTGAGGTTGGCGAGCGTAGCCGTCAAAACAAATCCCGCATCTCCGGAATAACCCACATCGGCTTCTCCCCGCGCGCCACGCGCTGCACGTTGTCGAACGCGTTGCGGAACCGGGCGTACTGGTTGTCCCAGGTCGGCCCGGCCAGGTGCGGCGTCAGGATCACGTGCTCCATCGCGAACAGGGGGTTGGAGGGCGAGGTCGGCTCCTCCTCGAACACGTCGAGCCCGGCCGCCGCGATCGCGCCGCTGCTCAGCGCCTCGACCAGCGCCGCCTCGTCCACCACCGGGCCGCGGCAAGTGTTGATGAGAATGGCGCTCGGTTTCATCATGCCGAGCTCGCGCGCGCCGATCAGCTTGCGGGTCGCGGGGGTCAATGGCACGTGGAGCGAGACGATGTCGGACGCGCGCAGCACCTCCGGAAACGCCCGGAACCGCGCGCCGAGCGCGTCCTCGCCGTCCTCCGTCAGCCGCACCGTGTCGTAATACTGCACATGGAGGCCGAACGCGCGGCCGAGCCGGGCGACCTTCTTGCCGATGGTGCCGAGGCCGATGATGCCGAGCGTCTTGCCGTGCAGCTCCGCGAGCTTGACGCTCGCGAAGTCGTTGCCCCGCCAGCGGCCGGCCACCACGTTGGCGTGCTGCCAGATCAGCCGCCGGCTCACCGCCAGCATCAGCAGCAGCGCGTGCTCGGCGACCGCGATCGCGTTGGCCCCGCCGTTGTTCGCCACCGGCACGCGGGCGCGGCGCGCGGCCTCGATATCCACCCGGTCGTAGCCCGCGCTCACCAGCTGCACG
The DNA here is from genome assembly GCA_964250825.1 of uncultured Acidisphaera sp. Lineage (GTDB taxonomy): Bacteria > Pseudomonadota > Alphaproteobacteria > Acetobacterales > Acetobacteraceae > CAVWQV01. The sequence continues at coordinate 2,843 of CAXUIE010000210.1, forward strand.
AGCTTGAGATTGGGGGCGGCGGCGAAGAACGCCTCGCCCATTTGGCCGCTGGTCAGGCCGACGAAAAACTCGGCCTTGGCCAGGGCTTGCCGGAACTCGGCGGTTTCGGGCGCCGCGATGGTCAGCGGGAACTCGTCCGGCGCCATTTCGCGCGCGACCGGCGTGTCGTTGAGCGGGCTCGCCGCGAGCAGGATCGTGGGCGCCATCGGTCCTCCGCCATCTTGCGTGGCACGGGAGGATGCGCGCATCGTTCGGGGCGGAAAAGGGGGGACCAACGGCATGGATTTCAGCGGCAAGATCGCGGTCGTGACCGGCGGCGGCGGCGGAATCGGCCGGGCGACGTCGCTCGGGTTCGCCCAGAACGGCGCGAAGGTGGTGGTGGTGGACCAGGACGCCTCGCTGGGCGAAGGTACCGTGGGCGTGGTGAAGCAGGCCGGCGGCGAGGCGCTGTTCGTTCCCGCCGATGTCACGAAGTCCGCCGACGTGCAAGGCTACGTGCGGGCCGCACTCGATCGTTACGGACGTATCGACCTGTTCTTCAACAACGCCGGCGTCGAGGGCACCATCGCGCCGACCGCCGAATACGACGAGGAGGTGTTCGACCGGGTGATCGCGGTCAACGTGCGGGGCGTGTTCCTCGGCCTTCGCCACGTGCTCCCCGTGATGCTGAAGCAGGGCGGCGGCGCGATCGTCAACACCGCATCCGTCGCGGGGCTCACCGCGTCGCCCGGAATGCCGGCCTACGTCGCCTCCAAGCATGCCGTGATCGGGTTGACCAAGACGGCGGCCGGCGAGGTCGCCGCGCAAGGCATCCGGGTCAACGCGGTGTGCCCCGGCCCGATCGACACGCGCATGATCCATTCGCTCGCCGAGCAGCGCGCCCCGGGCGACACCGCGGCGTTCGCCAAAACCTACGCGGCGATGATCCCGCGCGGCGAATACGGCAAGCCCGAGGAGATCGCCGCGTTGGTGCTGTTCCTGTGCTCCGATGGCGCGGCCAACATGACGGGCGGCCACTACGTGTCCGACGGCGGCCGCTCGGCCGTGGCGGGCAGCCCCGGCACGATCCGGACCTGAGCGGCATGATCTGGAAGCCCGAACTCGACGAACTGCGCCGGCGCGAGGCGTTGGCGAAGCAGATGGGGGGTGCGGAGCGCGTCCAGCGCCAGCGGGATGGCGGCCGGCTGACGGTGCGCGAGCGCATCGACTCCTTGCTTGACCCCGGCAGCTTCCACGAGGTCGGCGCCATCGCCGGCCGCGCGATGTACGACGCCGCCAACGAGCTGTCCGGGCTCACGCCGTCCAACTGCGTGTTCGGGCGTGGCGCGATCGACGGGCGCGCGGTGGTGGTGGTCGGCGATGACTTCACCGTCCGCGGCGGCTCGGCCGACGCCTCCATCCGCGAGAAGCCGCAGATGGCCGAGGAGATGGCGGCGGCGTTCCGCTTGCCGATCATCCGCGTGATCGAGGGCTCGGGCGGCGGCGGCTCGGTCAAGACGATCGAAACCAAGGGCCGCTCCAACCTGCCGGGCGAGATCGGCTCCGGCTCCTATTACCAGATAACCACGGACAATCTCGCGGCGGTCCCGGTGGTCGCGCTCGGGCTCGGCTCCGTCGCCGGGTTGGGTTCGGCGCGATTGGCGGCGAGCCACTACTCGGTGATGACGCGCAACTCCGCGATGTTCGTGGCCGGCCCGCCGGTCACCGCCCGGATCGGCCAGGCGGTCAGCAAGCAGGAGCTGGGCGGGCCCGACATCCAGACCCGCGCCGGCGGCGTCGACGACGCCGTGGACACGGAAGAGGAGGCGTTCGACCGCGCGCGGCGCTTCCTCGCCTACCTGCCCTCCTCCGTGCACGACGTGCCGCCCGTCCGACCGGCGACGGACGATCCGAACCGCGGCTGCGAGAGCTTGATGAACGCCATCCCGCGCGACCGACGCAAGGTGTATCGGATGCGGCCGATCATCGAGGAGCTGGTCGATCGCGGCAGCTTCTTCGAGATGGGCCGCAATTTCGGCCGCTCGATCATCACCGGCCTCGCGCACCTCGACGGCCGGCCGGTCGCGCTGATGGCGGGCGACCCGTTCCACTATGGCGGGGCGTGGACGGCGGATGCCTGCCAGAAGGTGGTGCGCTTCTGCGACCTGGCCGAAACGTTCCACCTTCCCGCCGTGTATCTGCTCGACTGCCCGGGCTTCCTGATCGGCGTGGAAGCGGAGCGGAGCGCGGTGATCCGCCACGGCGTGCGCGCGATGGCGGCGATGAACCAGTGCACGGTTCCCTGGTGCACCGTGATCGTGCGCAACGCGTTCGGCGTGGCGGGGGCGGTGCACAAGCCCGCCGGCCGGTACACCATGCGCTATGCCTGGCTGTCGGCGTACTGGGGCTCCCTGCCGCTCGAAGGTGGCATCGAGGCGGCGTACCGCGCCGACATCGAGGCGTCGGACGATCCCGGGGCGAAGCTGCGCGAGATCGAGGACCGGCTGAACAAGTTGCGCTCGCCGTTCCGCTCGGCCGAAACGTTCGGCGTCGAGGAGATCATCGATCCGCGCGACACCCGTCGCCTGTTATGCGAGTTTGCCCGCCTTTCCGACCCGCTCCGCGCGCCGGGCGTGGCGCGGTTCGGGATGCGGCCTTAAGATACAGCATCAGCGTTGCGCCTCCGCTGCATAACATCGAAGATGACGGCGCGGGGAGGATCGACATGCAGCGTGAAGCACGCCTGTTCCTGGCCGTCCTGCTTGCAGCGGCGCCGCTCGCCGCCGCGGTCGCCCAGCAGCCCGCCTCGCACGAGGAGAACTGCGACGCCGGGGTCGCGCGGCGGCAGCTCACCGGACAGCCGATGACGGACTTCATGGCCGCTTGCCGCGCCGACAAGGTCAGCCCCGAAACGCTTGGCAAGATCTGCAACAGCAACGCCGACAGTCGCAAGCTGTCGGCCGGGGCGCGACAGAGTTACGTCACGGAGTGCATGAAGGGACCGGCCTGAAGCAAGGGCCGGTATTCCGGCGTCCGTGCGTTGCGCACGAGATGGTAACGAGCGAAACTCCTGCCAACATTGTCGCAGCACAGGAAGGCACGCCGGATGCAAGACTTCTCGGGCAGGATCGCGGTCGTCACCGGGGGCGGGACGGGCATGGGGCGCGAGCTCGTGCGCCAGAGCCGTGGCGTAGGCGCTGTCGCGGTCGGTGAGCACGGCAAGCCGCGCGCCGTTGGCGCGATGCACCGCGTAAAGCGTCTGGTCGGCGGTGATGTTGGATTGCTGG
>CAXUIE010000211.1:0-6081 GCA_964250825.1 uncultured Acidisphaera sp.
GCGCTCATCGGCGAAACCAGGCACATCGAACCCGGCGGTGAAGGCTTGAACCGGGGCTGCGTTAAGCCGCGCCATCATCGCGAGCAAGGCGGCGCTGTCGATGCCGCCCGAAAGGAACATGCCGTATGGCACGTCGCTCCGCTGATGCAGCTCGACGCTTTCCTCGAGCGCGCGGTCAAGCTGCCGAAGCGCGGTCGGTTCGTCGATCACTTCCGTCGGCAAGTCGGGAAGCGCGGGAACACGTCGCCGGTCGATGATGTGCCCGTCGGCGCAGGTCAGGGTTTCGCCGGGGAGAACGCGCTGGATTCCGTCGAATATGGTGTCGGCGCCCGTGGTGAACTGCAGCTGCAGCAGCTCCGCTCGCGCCCCCGCACGCAGCTTGCGCGGCACGAGCCCGGAATCGAGCAAGGCGCGCGGCTCGGACGCGAAGGCGAGGCCGCCGGCGACGGGAGCCGTGTAAAGTGGCTTGATGCCGAACGGGTCGCGCGACAGCAGCACGGCGCGCCCCGCGCGGTCGTGGACGGCGATCGCGAACATGCCCCGAAGCGCGCGTGCGTAGTCGGCGCCGTCGCGCACCCACACATGCAGGGCGGCCTCGCAGTCGCTGTCCGTGGCGAACGCCACCCCCGGCAACGCCGCGCGGAGCTCGCGATAGTTGTACACCTCGGCGTTGGCGACCAGTGCTCCCGCTTCGGCGAACAGCGGCTGATCGCCGCCCTCCACGTCGATGATCCCGAGCCGGTTGTGCGCCAGCGCGATTCGGCCGACGAGCGTATGGCCAGCGCCGTCCGGCCCGCGATGGGCCAGGCTCGCGATCATCGCGGACAAGGTCGCCGGATCGGGCGGCGGCGCGCCTCGCGCCAGGATCAGGCCGGCGATGCCGCACATCAAACCTTCTCCAAGGCGCCGAGGAAGGCGCGCCAGCACTCGATCACGGGCGCTTCGGCGAACTCACGCTCGAAGCGGGCCCGCCCGGTCGCGACCAGCTGCGCCGCTCGGTGCGGGTCGTCCAGAAGGGCCGCGACCTCGCGCGCCAGCGCCGCCGGGTCCTCCGGCGGCACCAGCACGCCCTCGCCGCCCAGGATCAGCTCGCGCGGCCCCTCGGACGCGGCGGCCACCACGGGACGCTCCGCCGACCACGCCTCGATCACCACGTTGCCAAGCGGCTCGTGCCGCGACGGGCACACCACCACGTCAGCCGCGGCGAGCAGCGACGCGGTGTCCCGGCGCCAGCCGGGGAAGGACAGCCGGTCGGTCACAGCCTGCCGCCGGGCGAGCTCCTGCAACTCGTCCTGTTCCGGCCCCTCGCCCGCGATTACCGCGTGCACGCCCGACAGACGCGGCAGCGCCCGGATCAACACGTCGAAACCCTTGTTGCGATGCAGCCGCCCAAGCGCGAGAATCAAGCGAGCCGCAGGCGGAACGCCCAGCGCTTCCCGCGCAAGCGGGGCCGCGCCGGCGAGGTCGTCGACGAAGTTCGGCACATAGTGGACCCGGTGGTCGGGCCAGCCCTGGCCCTTTACCCAGTTCACAATGCCGCGCGTGTTGCCGATCAGGTGGTCGCAGCGCTGATAGTAGGACAGGTCGTAGTAGCCGCCGAGCCGGCCCGCCAACGCCCAGTCGCCCCGAGGCGCGAAGCTCGCGGCACGGTTCATCCAGGCGACGACGACGCTCGGGTCGAAGCGGCGCAGCAAGGCGCGAAGGCGTGGTCCGGTCAGGATATCCGCAGGTCCGCCGAAGCCGAGCTCCCGCACCCGGAGCCCGGCCGCCCCCAGGCGCGCCGCCCGCGCGCTGTTGCTGCGAATGATGGGCAGCACGGATTCGCCGGCACAATGCAGCGCCACCGTCAAACGCTCGAAAAAAAGTTCCGCTCCGCCGACTGGAGCGCCCGCCATGATGTGCGCGACCTTCATGCGGCGCGTTCCGACCGCGCTCGGCTTCTCGGGGGTGTCGGCAACGTCATCGGGCGATCTCTACACGCCTTGCCGCCCCGTGCGCGAGAGCCCACCTGCCGCGCATGAAATCGTTCACAGCCTCCCTGCCCGAGCGCGGAGTGGTCGAGGCCAGCGGCGCGGATCGGGTGGCCTTCCTGCAAGGCCTCGTTTCCAACGACGTGGAGCAGGCCGCCCCCGGCCGCGCGGTCTGGGCGGCGCTGCTGACCCCGCAGGGCAAGTGGCTGGCGGACTTCTTCATCCTGGCCGACGGCGACCGGCTGCTGCTCGATTGCGAGCGTGCGCAAGCGCCCATGCTTGTGCAACGTCTCGGACGCCATCGGTTGCGGGCCCGTGCAGCGCTTCGCGATGCATCGGCCGAGTTCTCCGTGTTCGCCATGTGCGGAAACGGGGCGCCCGCCCTGTCAGGCGTGGCGGCCCCCGACCCTCGCCTGCCCGAGGCAGGGTGGCGTATCCTGGCTCGTGAGCCGCTCGCCACCAATGCCGGCTGGGAGGATTGGGACCGCTTGCGCCTCCGTCTCGGACTCCCGGATGGAACGCGCGATCTCGAACCGGAGAAGTCGGTGCTGTTGGAAGCGGGCTTCGACGAGCTTGGCGGCGTGTCCTGGACCAAGGGCTGCTACATGGGACAGGAACTGACGGCCCGGACCCGCTATCGCGGCCTGGTGAAGCGGCGCTTGGTCCCGGTGAAGGCGGCAGGCGTGTTGCCCACCCCGGGGACGCCTGTGTTGCGCAACGACACGGAGGTCGGGACCATGCGGTCGGGACGCGACGGACACGGCCTTGCGCTGCTTCGGGTGGACGCCCTTGGCGACCCTCTGCGCTGCGGGGACGCCGTGCTGACGCCGCTCCCACCGCCCTGGCTGCGGCTCGCCGACAAGGCGGGAAAGCCGAGCTCGGCGGATCAGGCCGCCAGCCTCACCACATAGCGCGTCCCCTGGTGCGAGCGATCGAGGTCAAGGGTCGCTTGCAAGGTTTCGGTCATGGAGCGGACGATCACGGTGCCCAGGCCGCTGCCTTTCAACGGCAAAGGATCGGCGAGGCCGATGCCGTCATCCTCCACGGTGAGCGTGATGCGCTTCGCCGCCTCGCTTTCGAGGCGGACGCGGACGGTGCCCGCCTGCCCCGCGCCATAGGCGTATTTGAGCGCGTTCGTCACGAGCTCGTTCACGATAACGCCGATGGGCACGGCCTTGTCGGTTTCGAGCCGGACGGGGGTCGCGTCGAGCTCGATCGAGCATTCGGCGGCATCCGTGGCGGCTCGCCGAAGTTCGTCCAGCAGGCCAGCCAAGTACTGGTCCATTTCGACGAATTGGACATCTTCGGAGGTGTACAGGCGGCGGTGCACGAGGCTGACCGCCTCCACCCGCTGCCGCGAGCGCAGCAGGACGTCGCGGAGCGCGGGGTCGGGGATCTTGCGGGCCTGCAAGGTCAGCATGGAGCTGATCAGCTGCAAGCTGTTGGATACCCGGTGGTTAACCTCGCGCAGCATGATCGCCTGCTGGGCCGCGAGCTTCTCGAACCGGTCTCGGGACGCCCGCAAGGCTTGCTCGGCGGCATCTTTCTCGCGCCGCAGCCGGTCCTGCTCGAGGGCGCGCTTGATCGCGGTGGACAGCGCTTCGAGGAACACGCCGCCGACATCCTTCATAACATAGTCAGCCGCGCCTTCCTTGAGCGCCGTGACGGCGACACGCGGCTCCTCGGCGGCCGTGACGAAGATCACCGGCGGGGGCTCGGCGAGGGAGCGAAGGTCGGACAAAACTTCCAGGCCGTCGCGTTTGGGCATGTAATGGTCGAGCGCCACCACGTCGAACGCGCCGGAGCGGGCGAGCATAAGGCCGTCCATGCCGTCTTCCGCCGTCGCGACCTGGTAGCCGGCGCGCTCCAGATGCCTTCGGACGAGCCGCGCGATCCCGACGTCGTCGTCGATGTAAAGGACCCTCACAGGCTTGGAAGGTTCGGCCGTCATCAGCTGGGGTCGGGTACCTGCATCACGGACAGAAACAAGCCGAGCTGGCGAATGGCGGTGGCGAACCCTTCGTAGTCGACCGGCTTGGTGATGTAGACGTTGCAGCCGAGGTCATAGCATTTCTGGATTTCCACCTTGTCGTCGGTCGTCGTGAGCACGACGACCGGGGTGCGCTTGAGGTGCTCGTCCGCCTTCACCCGGGCGAGGATGTCGATGCCGCTCATGTCCGGCAGGTTGAGGTCAAGCAGGATGAGTGAAGCGTCCGACGCGGTGCGGGCGCCATCAGGCGAGGACGCGAACAGGTAGGCGAGAGCGGTCGTCCCGTTCTCGAAATGGCGGATGGCGTTGCCGACCCCAGCCCGCCGCACGTTCTTCTCGATCAGCCGGGCATGGCCGGGATCGTCCTCAATCAGCAGGATCGTCACCGGGATGCCGTTCACGCGGCAAGGCACCTGGATGGTGGCGGGGTAAGAGGCAAGCGCACGCTGAACGTGCTGCCTTCGCCCAGTGTGGACTGGCACGCGATCCCGCCGCCCAAGCGCCGGACCAAGGCCCGGACGTGAGCCAGCCCAATCCCTTCGCCCGGAACCGTCTGGTCGCCCGCTCGGCGGAACAGCTCGAAGATGCGCTCGTGGTCCTTGGGCGCTATCCCCCGTCCGTTGTCGCGCACTTCGTAAACCGCCATGTGACCCTGTCGCCGCCCTTCGACCCTTACCACGCCCGGCCGACCCGGTTTGAGATATTTAAGCGCGTTCTCCAAGAGATTCCCGAAAATCTGCTCGACCGCCAGCCGGTCGATGGTGAGCGGCGGGACGCTTCCCACCGAGATAACCGCTTCCTGCCGCGATGCTTGATGCTGAAGCGTGTCGGCGATGCCCTCGAGCACTTGCCGCATGTCGAGGCGCTCGGGCGTCAACACGCGGCGGCCCTCCCGCGAAAGCCGGAGGATGGCGCCGATCAGGCGGTCCATCTTGGCGGTGGAGGCCTTGATGAACCGTATCGCCTCGGGAATGTCGTCGTTGGCCGCGGCCGCGACGTCGGCGGGCAAGTCGCCCCGCGTCGGATCGGCGATGAAGGCGGCGAGCGCCGTAGCGGCGGTCTCCAGTTCGCTGGTGAAGCCCATGATGTTCACCAGCGGCGCCCGCAAGTCGTGCGACACGATGTAGGCGAAGCGCTGGATCTCCTCGTTGGCTTCCACAAGGTCGGCGGTGCGGATCTGGACGGTCCGCTCGAGGCTGTTGTTGGTCGCTTCGAGGCTGCGGTTTGCAGTCTCCAGCTCGACCTGCGCGGCCCGCATCTCCTGGAGGTGACGCCGAATGCCGTAGGCGATGAAGGCGGCCAAGAGCACCAGGCCGGCGAGCCCCGCCGTGTCCATGGCGATCAGCGCCTTGCCGCGGTCGTTGACGGCGGCGAGCCGGGCGTCGATCGCGGACCGTTGCGTTTCCTCGATCTGGGCAATTGTGGCACGGATGACATCGGTGTCACGCTGACCCCGGTCGGTTCGCACGAGGGCGAGGGCGCCGCCCTTGTCGCTGCGGCGCGCCAAGTCGATCGTCTCATTCAGCTCGGTCAGCTTGTCGGTGACCACCCCTCCGAGCTTGCGCACCGCCTCCAGAAATTTGGGTTCGATCGCCGCTTGTTGCTCGAGGAGGGCGAGCGCCGGCCCGACCGCCTGCCGCGCGGCGTTGAATGGCCTGAGATAATCTTCCTTGCCGGTCAGGAGAAAACCTCGCTGCCCGGTTTCGGCCCGGTCGACGGCGATCTCCACCGCGTCGGCCGTCTCGAGCAGCGCCCGCTCCCGGACCACTCCCTCCAGGGCGACGCGGTTGGCGGCCGACAACCAGACGGAGGCCGCGACGATCCCGACGAGGACCAAAAGGCCGAGTGCCAGGGCCGTGTAACCCAGCACCCCGACCGCGCGCCGGCCCGGCCATGCCTGATAATCGCGCAAGTGGCCGAGCAGGGAAGAAAAACGTGGCATCGACGCTGATTTTCCTCCTCGGGCTCGGTCGTCAAGCGCCCAACATAGGCGCGCCGCGGTTAAATCGGCGGCCATGTCCTTGTTCGGTCCTGTTCCTGCGCGGGGGTGAGCCGGCGCGGGCCGTCCGCCACCGTTGGGCCGAGGCTTGGCGGAGCGATCGGCTTGGCCCAGCAATCCAC
>CAXUIE010000212.1:0-5740 GCA_964250825.1 uncultured Acidisphaera sp.
TGTCGCCCGGGTTCACCTCGGCGCCGATATAGACGATGCCCGCCTCGTCGAGGTTCTTCAACGCCTCCTCGCCGACATTCGGGATATCGCGCGTGATCTCCTCCTGGCCCAGCTTGGTGTCGCGGGCCATGACCTCGAACTCCTCGATGTGGATCGAGGTGAACACGTCATCGCGCGCGATCCGCTCCGAGATCAGGATCGAGTCCTCGAAATTGTAGCCGTTCCAGGGCATGAACGCGCACAGCACGTTGCGCCCCAGCGCTAGCTCGCCAAGCTCCGTCGAGGGACCGTCGGCGATGATCTCATGCTCGGCCACGCGGTCGCCCACCTTCACCAGCGGGCGCTGATTGATGCAGGTGGACTGGTTGGAGCGCATGAACTTGCGGAGCCGGTAGATATCGACGCCCTTGGTCGTGCCGTCCTCGTTGGTCGCGCGCACCACGATGCGCGCACCGTCGATCTGATCGACCACGCCGGCGCGGCGGGCGACGATGGTGGCGCCCGAGTCGCGCGCCACCGCCTCCTCCATGCCGGTGCCGACCAGCGGCGCGTCCGCCTGGATCAGCGGCACCGCCTGGCGCTGCATGTTCGATCCCATCAGCGCCCGATTGGCGTCGTCGTTCTCGAGAAACGGGATCAGCGCCGCCGCCACCGAAACGAGCTGCTTGGGCGACACGTCGATGGCGGTGACATCTTCCGGCTTGACCAGCCGGAAATCGCCCTGGCGGCGCACCGAAACGAGCTCCTCGGTGAACCGGCCCTCCGTGTCCATCGGCGCGTCGGCTTGCGCGACGACCAGCTTCTCCTCTTCCATGGCCGACAGATAGCGCGGGCCGCCCTGCACCTGCCCGTCCTGCACCAGGAGATACGGCGTCTCGATGAACCCGTACTTGTTCACCTTGGCGTAGGTGGCGAGCGAGTTGATGAGGCCGATGTTCGGCCCTTCCGGCGTCTCGATCGGGCAGATGCGGCCGTAATGCGTCGGATGGACGTCGCGCACCTCGAAGCCGGCGCGCTCACGCGTCAGGCCGCCCGGGCCGAGCGCCGACAAGCGCCGCTTGTGCGTCACCTCCGACAGCGGGTTGGTCTGGTCCATGAACTGCGACAACTGCGACGAGCCGAAGAACTCGCGCACCGCAGCCGCTGCGGGCTTGGCGTTGATGAGGTCGTGCGGCATCACCGTGTCGATGTCGACGGAGCCCATGCGCTCGCGGATCGCGCGCTCCATGCGGAGCAGGCCAACGCGATATTGGTTCTCCATCAGCTCGCCCACCGAGCGGACGCGCCGATTGCCGAGATTGTCGATGTCGTCGATCTGGCCGCGCCCGTCCTTGAGCTCGCACATGATCTTGACGGTGCGCAGGATGTCCTCCTTGCGCAGCACGCGCACCGTGTCGGGCGCGTCCATGCCGAGGCGCATGTTCATCTTCACCCGGCCGACCGCCGAGAGGTCATAGCGATCGGGGTCGAAGAACAACCCGCGGAACAACGCCTCCGCCGTTTCCGGCGTCGGTGGCTCGCCGGGGCGCATGACGCGGTAGATGTCGATCAGCGCGTCGTCGCGCGACCCGTTCTTGTCGACGGTGAGCGTGTTGCGGATCCAAGGGCCGTTCGACTGGTCGACCGCCAGCGTTGGCAGCTCGGTGACGCCGAGCTCCTCGAGAGCGGCCAACCGGGCTTCCGCCAACTCCTCGCCGGCCTCCGCATAGATCTCGCCCGTGTTCTCATTGACGAGGTCGACCGCCATGAAGCGGCCGAGCAGGTCGGCTCGGCCGACCAGCACTTCCTTCGTGGTTTCGGCGATCTTGCGCACGGTGCGCGCGGTCAGCTTGGTCTCCGAGTCGGCGACCACCTCACCCGTGTCGGCGTCGACCAGCGGCTCCAGCAGCTTGGTGCCGCGGAACGCGTCCGGATCGAACGGTCGGGCCCAACCCTTGGGAGTGCGGGTGAACACCACCTGGCCGTAGAAGAAGTTCAGGATCTCCTCGGCGTCCATACCCTTGATCTCGCCGAGCTCGAGCGTCTCGCCCTGCGCTTCCCGCGCCGCCCGGAGCTTTGCCGTCGCGGCACCCTCCAGCGCATAAAGCAGGGTGGTGACCGGCAGCTTGCGCTTGCGGTCGATGCGCACGTAAACGAGGTCCTTGGCGTCGAACTCGAAGTCAAGCCAGGAGCCGCGATACGGGATCACGCGGGCGGCGAACAGGTACTTGCCCGACGAGTGCGTCTTGCCCTTGTCGTGATCGAAGAACACGCCCGGGCTGCGGTGCATCTGGCTCACGATGACGCGCTCGGTGCCATTGATGATGAACGTGCCGTTGTCCGTCATCAGGGGCATGTCGCCCATGTAGACGGGCTGCTCCTTGATGTCGCGGATGGACCGCGCGCCGGTGTCCTCGTCGACGTCCCAGACGATGAGGCGAAGGATGACCTTGAGCGGCGCGGCGTAGGTCATGCCCCGCTGGATGCACTCCTCGACATCGTATTTCGGATCTTCCAGTTCGTAGTAGACGAACTCCAGCCGGCCGCGGCCGGCAAAATCATCGATCGGGAACACCGACCGGAACACTTCCTGCAGCCCCGCCTGCGTCCGATTGTCGGGGTTGACGTCGCTTTGCAGGAAGGCCTCGTAGCTTGCCCGCTGCACATCGATCAGGTTAGGCATCGGCGCCACCTCGGGGATGCGCCCGAAGCTCTTGCGAATGCGCTTGCGACCCGTAAACGACTTGGTAATCGCGTTCATTGACCGTCCTGTGCCTTGCCTCTACGCCCGTCCATCCAGTCCCGCGGCCTCGCAGCGTCCCCGGCCGCCCGGGCTGCGCCCTTAACTGGCGCGACAACGGGTTCGCGGACGGGAACCGAACTCGATTCCCGCCCGCCTTAGCCCTTAAAGCTGTCGGCCCGGCTTGACCGGGCAAGCCCAACCGTTGGCGTGATCTACTTCACCTCGACCGCGGCGCCCTGATCCTCCAACTGCTTGCGGATCTTGGCGGCCTCGTCCTTGTTCACGCCTTCCTTCACCGTCTTGGGCGCGCCTTCCACCAAGTCCTTGGCCTCCTTGAGGCCAAGACCCGTGATCGTGCGGATTTCCTTGATGACGTTGATCTTCTTGTCGCCCGTCTTGGCCAGGATGACGGTAAACTCGGTTTGCTCCTCGACGGGCGCCGCAGCGGCACCCCCGCCAGCCGGCGCGGCGGTCGCGACCGCAACCGGAGCCGCGGCGGAAACGCCCCATTTGTCCTCGAGCAGCTTCGACAACTCGGCGGCTTCAAGCACGGTCAGGGTGGACAGCTCGTCCACCAGCCTCTGTAAATCAGCCATTTCCACGTCTTCCTAACTTAGACCCTGATTGGTTCCATTCAAGCCGGCGCATACCGGCCTGCTTTTTCGCGTGATCGGTCAAGCCGCCTCGTCGCGCTTGGCAAAGGCGCCAAAAACCCGCGCAAGCTGGCCGGCCGGCGCCTGCAGCACGCCGGCGATCCGCGTGGCGGGGGTCGCGATCATCCCCACCAGCTTGGCCCGCAGCGCGTCCAGGCTCGGCAGTTCGGCAAGCGCCCGCACACCCGAGACATCCAAAGTCTGGGTGCCGAGCGCGCCGCCGATCAGCACAAGCTTCTCGTTGGTCCTGGCGAACTCGACGGCGGTCTTGGCCACGGCCACGGGGTCCTGCGACCACGCAAGCGCGGTCGGCCCCTTCAGCAGTGGCTTGATGCCGTCGAACCGGGTCCCGTCCAAGGCGAGATTGGCCAGCCGGTTCTTCGCGACCTTGAAGGTCGCCCCCGCCGCCCGCATCCGGCGCCGCAGTTCCGTCACCTCGGCCACGGTCAACCCCTTGTTCTGGGTGACCACGACCATCGACGTCTCGGCGAACACCGCTGCGAGGGTGGAAACGAACTCCCGCTTCTCCGTCCGGTCCACTCCACTCTCCGTTGGCGGCCCAACGCGGCGAACCGCGCCGGGCCAGGTTGCCCAAGGACCGCAGCGGCAGGCCGCGACGGTCCGGTTCGCCTGTCCTCCTAAGCCGGAACCACCAGGTTCAACCCCGGCATCCCCGTCTCCCGTTCGCGGGCCGTCGGCCCCTTAAGTTCCCCCGGCGGAGGAACACGCGCGGTCTTGGACAGGATCGGAAAGGCAAGCCCTTCCTGCCCGCCGGCCCGAAGACCGGCGAATCCCTCATGCGCTCAGCGTGCTCGGATCAACCCGGACACCGGGACCCATGCTCGAACTCAGCGAAACCCTCTCTACGTAAGTGCCTTTCGCCCCGGTCGGCTTGGCCCGCACGATGGCCTCGGCGAAGGCGCGCGCGTTTTGCAGCAACTGATCGTCGGCGAAGCTCGCCTTGCCGATCCCGGCATGGACGATGCCTGCCTTCTCGGCGCGGAACTCGACCTGGCCCGCCTTGGCCGCCGTGATCGCGCCACGCACGTCCATCGTCACGGTGCCGAGGCGCGGGTTCGGCATCAATCCGCGCGGGCCGAGGATTTTGCCGAGCCGGCCGACCAGCGCCATCATGTCGGGGGTCGCGATGCAGCGGTCAAACGTGATGTCGCCCGCCTGCACCTTCTCGGCCAGATCGTCGGCACCCACCACGTCGGCACCCGCCGCCCGCGCCTCCTCCGCCTTCGGGCCGCGGGCGAACACGCCGATCCGCACCGTCTTGCCCGTACCGTTGGGCAGACCCACGAGCCCGCGCACCATTTGGTCGGCATGGCGCGGGTCTATGCCGAGATTCATCGACATCTCGATCGTCTCGTCGAACTTCGCGGTGGCGTTAGCCTTCACCGCCTTGATCGCGTCGGGCAGCGGATAGGGCCTTGCCCGGTCGACCGCGGCCACCGCCGCCACCATGCGCTTGCTGTCACGCGCCACGGCTCAACCCTCGACCACGGTAAGGCCCATCGACCGGGCCGAACCCATCAACATCCGCACCGCCCCGTCCACGTCGTTGGCGTTCATGTCCACCATCTTCTGCGCGGCGATCTCGCGCAGCTGCTCCATCGTCACCCGGCCGACCGCGGCTCCCTTGCCCGGCGTCGTGGTGCCTTTGCCGATCCCCGCCGCCTTCTTGAGAAAGTAGGTGTTGGGCGGCGTCTTCATCACAAAGGAGAAAGTACGGTCGGCGAACGCGGTTATGACAACCGGGACCGGCATCCCAGGCTCCATCTGCTGGGTCACCGCGTTGAATTCCTTAACGAATTGCATGATGTTGAGTCCCCGCTGGCCGAGCGCGGGACCCACGGGCGGCGAAGGGTTGGCCTTGCCCGCCGGGATTTGCAGCTTGATGTAGCCGACGATCTTCTTCGCCATCACCCGTCCTTCGAAGCGGCCGGGACCGCGGTGCATGCGACAGCGGCCGCGAAAACGGCAGCCGCCTTCTCCCACGTTCCTTAAGAACGCGGGGGTCTAGCCGAGCCAGGCCGGGCTGTCCAGCCCTGTGTGCCTCCCCGCTGCGTCAAGCGAACGTATAGCGTGTTGGACGGATCACGGTCGCTCGTGGGGGACTACATCGCGAGGTCGATCACGAACGGCCCACGCCGCCCGAACGAGTGTGCGAGCAGGTCGGCGAGCTGCTCGCAGCTGTCGGCACGCGCGGCCTCCACGCCCATCCCGTTCGCCATGCGAACCCAGTCGAGGTCCGGGTTGCCGATATCGAGCATGTCGAGCGCAGTGCGGCCCGGGTTCGCCCCCACGTTGGCGAGCTCGCCTAGCAGAATGGCGTATTTCCGGTTGGAGAACCCGATGG
>CAXUIE010000212.1:5750-6022 GCA_964250825.1 uncultured Acidisphaera sp.
GCGTCCACAATCCTTGGATTGTGTACATGCCCGACCCGTCGGCTTGCAGTCCCACCACCCGGCGGCCCGGGGCGCCGATCGCCGCCCCCGTCGCCAGCGGGATGCCCTCGCCGATCGCGCCACCGCAGAGCTGGAGCCAGTCGTGCGGAGCAGCGCCCCGGGTCAACGGGAAGAAGCCCCGCCCGGTGGTCACGGCCTCGTCCACGACGATGGCGCCCTCGGGCAGCAGGGCGGCCACCGTTTGCGCGATCGCCTCCGGCGTGGGCTGGCCC
>CAXUIE010000213.1:0-658 GCA_964250825.1 uncultured Acidisphaera sp.
GTGGTGCGGCCCGTCGTCTTGCGCGTGCCCGCCCGCATGGCGAGCGGCTGCGCGCGCGGCCGGCCGGTGTTGTCGGTGTCGTCACTACTCACGAGTGGAAACTCCTTGTTGATGTCCGTGCCGGAAGCGGCCAACGGGCTCTGATGGTGAGGCGTGTCGTCGTGTCCTTGCGTGAACGCGCGCTTTGGCGCGCGCGTCGATCGGAACGGCCGACAACCGGGTCGGGAGCGCCCGTGCCGACCGACGGACGGCATGGGCGTCTCGACCGACGGGAGAAACCCGGCGAGGAGTGCGCAAAACCCCACTCCAACGCCGCTTCAGGCACGAGGAACCGCAAGCGGCAAGCATCGCGTGCCGCTTCGCTCTTTGCGCTCAACGAGCCCGACCATCTTGCGTTCGATGTGCGGGCCGCCGCGCGTCGGTTGGACAAGGCAGCGGTCAATGGACCGTCCCTTTCTCCTCGCACGCAGCGTTCACGACGAGATGCGAAATACGCTGACGTACAAAGCATCGAATCGAATGCACGCATGCCGTTTCGCTATTCCGCTTCTCGCACCGGCCTGTCAACAAAAAGCGATCGCGCACGCCGACGCAGGACGAAAAAAATCGTCCTGCCCGCGTACGCAGTCGAGAGTGAAGCGAACCGTGGCGCCCCCCC
>CAXUIE010000213.1:668-6017 GCA_964250825.1 uncultured Acidisphaera sp.
AAAAAATTCGGCCGCCCCGCGACCGCTGGCGAGTGTCACGCAAACCGGCGCGAGGAGCAGGGGGGGCGACGGGGTGTCAGCCGGACAAAGCCGAGTTCAGCGACGCCCGGCTAACGGCACGAAACGCAAGTCCTCCGGCCCGACGTAGTTCGCGGTCGGCCGGATGATCTTGCCGTCGATCCGCTGCTCGACCACGTGCGCGGCCCAACCTGACGTGCGCGAGATCACGAAGAGAGGCGTGAACATCTCGGTTGGCACGCCCATCATGTGATAGCTGACGGCGCTGAACCAATCGAGGTTGGCGAACATCTTCTTGGCGTCCGCCATCACCGCCTCGATCCGGTCCGCGATGTCGAACATCGTCATCGCTCCGGCCTCCCGCGACAAGCGCCGCGCGACCTCCTTGATGACTTTGTTCCGGGGGTCGGCGATGGTGTAAACGGGATGGCCGAAGCCGATCACCACCTGCTTCTCCGCCACCCGCTTGCGGATGTCGGCCTCAGCTTCGTCGGGGTTCGCGTACCGCTTCTGAGTTTCGAACGACACCTCGTTGGCGCCGCCGTGCTTGGGGCCGCGCAACGCGCCGATCCCGGCGGTGATCGCCGAATACATGTCGGCGCCGGTCCCGGCCACGACCCGGCAGGTGAAGGTTGAGGCGTTGAACTCGTGCTCGGCGTAGAGGATGAGCGAGGTGTGCATGGCGCGGACCCAGAGATCGCTCGGCGGGCGGCCGTGCAACAGGTGCAGGAAGTGGCCGCCGATGCTGTCGTCGTCGGTTTCCACCTCCACGCGCCGGCCGTGGTGCGACCAATGAAACCAGTAGAGCAGCATGGAGCCGAGCGAAGCCATCAGCCGGTCGGCGATGTCGCGAGCGCCCGGATGATTGTGATCCTCCTTTTCCGGCAGCATGCAACCCAGCGCGGAGACGCCGGTGCGCATCACGTCCATCGCGTGCGTGGCCGCCGGCAGGGTTTCCAATGCCGCCTTCACCGCGGCGGGCAGTCCGCGCAACGACCGCAGCTTGGCCTTGTAGGCGCTCAGCTCGGCCGCGTTAGGCAGCGAGCCGTGCACCAGAAGGTGCGCGATCTCCTCGAACTCGCAGCTTTCGGCGACGTCGAGGATGTCGTAGCCCCGGTAGTGCAGGTCGTTGCCGGTGCGCCCGACCGTGCAAAGGGCGGTGTTGCCGGCGGTGACACCGGACAGCGCCACCGATTTCTTCGGCCGGTTGGCGGGAGGGGCGGCGGTTTCGCTCATGGTGGGTCTCCTATGCGGGAAGAACGGCGACGGATACCGAGATCCGCCACCGTTGTGCGTCGAAAGGTCAGAAGATGCCGGGCTTGCCTTCGGTGAGCGTGCCCGCCGGCAGGGCCACGTTCAGCAGATGCAGCTCGCCCGCGCCCAGGCGAGGCAGGTCCTGCACCACTTCGAGAAAACGGTTGCTTTCGCGCGTGGAGATGATCCCGTTCGTCAGGGTCTGGAACTTGTGGATGTAGTCGGGGCGGCTGAACGGCCGGGCGCCGAGCGGGTGCGCGTTCGCCACGGCCATCTCGTCCTCGATCCGGGCACCGTCGCGCATGAACACTTCAACCCGCGCGCCAAAGGCCAGTTCGTTCGGATCAATCGAGTGATAACGCCGAGTCCACTCCGGATCCTCGCGGGTCTCGATCTTGTGCCAGAGCTCGACCGTCGACGCCTTGGACGCGCGGCGCGGGGCGTAGCTGTCGACGTGGTGCCAGCGCCCGTCCTCAAGGGCAACGGCGAAGATGTACATGATGGAGTGGTCGAGCGTTTCCCGGCTCGCCTTCGGGTCCATTTTCTGCGGATCGTTGGCGCCGGTGCCGATGACGTAATGCGTGTGGTGCGAGGTGTGGATCACGATGCGCTCGACTTGCCGCAGGTCGGGGATCTGCTCGCGCAGGCGGAAGGCGAGGTCGATCAGCGCCTGGGACTGGTACTCGGCGCTGTGCTCCTTCGTGTAGCTGTCGAGGATCGCGCGCTTCGGCTCGCCCGGTTCCGGCAGCGGCACCCGGTAATGCGCGTCCTTGCCGTCCAGCATGTAGGCGACAACGCTGTCCTCGCCTTCATAGATGGGGCTCGGCGCGCCCTCGCCCCGCATCACCCGGTCCACCGCTTCCACCGCGAGCTTGCCGGCGTGCGCCGGGGCGTAGGCTTTCCAGCTGCTTATCTCGCCCTTGCGCGACTGGCGCGTGGTGAACGAGACATGCACGGCTTGCTGCACGGCTTGATAGATCACGTCCTGCTTCAAGCCGAGCAAGGTGCCAATGCCGGCCGCCTGCGCCGGCGCGAGATGCGCGATGTGGTCGATCTTGTGCGCATGAAGGCAGATCGCCCGCACCAGATCGATCTGGATCTCGTAGCCAGTCGCAAGCCCGCGGATGAGCTCGCGGCCGGACCGTTCCATCGTTTGTGCGACGGCGAGGAGCGGCGGAATGTTGTCTCCCGGATGCGAGTAGTCGGCGGCGAGGAACGTGTCGTGCATGTCGAGCTCGCGCACCGCGGTGCCGTTCGCCCACGCCGCCCATTCTGGGCTCACCCGCCGCGAGGCGGGGACGCCGAACACGGTCGCCCCATCCTTGCGCGGATGGCCGAGCGCCATGTCGCGCGCCGACACCACGGGGCGCCGGTTGACCGCGGCGATGGCGACCGCGGCATTGTCGATGATGCGGTTCACGATCATGGCGGCGACGTCCCGCTCGACGCCCGCCCGGTCCGCCGCGACCCCGGCGATCTTCCAGGCAAGCTGCTCCTCACGGGGCAGATCGACTTTGGAAGGGGAAACTCTCACGTCTTGCAGCTTCATGCAGGTCCTCCGGGGCGCCGCGCCTGCGGTCGCTCGAGCGATAGGTGCGACCGTAACGGCCGCGTGGTAACCGGGCTTTCGTAAGGTCGCGTCCGAGCAACGGCAAGTAAGCCGCCCAACGGTCCCCGGCCTGTGGCGACGTGGGAACGACACGCGATCGTTTGCGGGACGGCGACGGAGATGGTGCTATGCACAATTCTTGATCCCGCTTCGGTCACGCATCACATAGGCCGGTGTGGCGTCCCGGGCCGAGCGGCGGGCGTTCATGCTCGTGAAAGGATTCCGTTATGGCTCCGACTCGCTGGCAGCCCGACCGCGCCGCACGGGCGCTCGCCGTCCCGTTGCCACCGCTTTCGACGGCGATCGGCCGTGGGCTGCTTTGCCGCTGCCCGGCGTGCGGCCGGGCGCATCTGTTCAACGGCTATCTTCGCGTCGTCGCCGAATGCGCCCATTGCCATGCGCCTCTCGGCCTCGCCCGGGCCGACGACGCCCCGCCCTACTTCACCATCTTCGCCGTCGGCCACATCGTCGTGCCGATCATGTTCATGTACGACCGGGCAGCCGACCCGCCGATCTGGCTGCTTTCGGCGATATTCCTGCCGCTGACCCTGGCCCTGACGCTTGCCTTGCTGCGACCGATCAAGGGCGGCACCGTCGGCCTCATGCTGAAGCTCGGCATGGTGAAGAGCGGCGCGGACGACTGATCGAGCGATGACGACAACGTCCGCCGCCCGGGCCGATGCGCGGCTGGTCCGGGTGGTGCTGGACGGCGAGGCGCTTACCCGCCTCTCGCCCATACTGGAAGCCGACCGCGCGCAGGCCGTAGCCGATCTCGAGTTGGAGAACCAGTTCGCCCCGGTCGGCCCCAAGGCGTCGGCTGCCGGGACGGGCTGGCTCGGGCCGTACGCGCTGCATCTTTCGGTGCAGGAAGGCCGCCTCGTATTCGACATCCGCCGCGAGGACGACGCGCCAGTTATCGCGATCGTCCTGTCGCTCGGCCCGTTCCGCGGCTTGATCAAGGACTACCAGCTCTTGGTGGACAGTCACGTCAAGGCCGTGGAGGAAGGGCGCGAAGCGCGCATCCAGGCGATCGACATGGGGCGGCGCGGATTGCACAACGAAGGGGCGGAGCTGATGATGCAGCGTCTCGACGGTAAGATCGCGATGGATTTCGAGACGGCGCGGCGGCTATTTACCCTCGTTTGCGTGCTGCACCAGCGGATCTGAGGCGGGATGGTTCATGCGCATCGATGGCACTCCGTATCGGAGCGTGTGGGTCGACAAGGATGACGGCTGGTCGGTTCGCATTGTCGATCAAACCAAGCTGCCCTGGGTTCTTTCCGTCGTCCGCTTGACGGACGTGGCCGCCGCCGCGCACGCGATCCGCTCCATGCAGGTGCGCGGCGCGCCGCTGATCGGCGCCACCGCCGCTTATGGGCTGGCGCTCGCCCTGCGCGCCGACGCCTCCACCGACGCGATGGAGGGTGACGCGGCGTTGCTGGCCGGAACGCGGCCGACCGCCGTCAATCTCCGCTGGGCGCTGGAGCGGATGCTCACCCGTCTGCGCAACACCCCGGTGAGGGAGCGCGCGGCCGTCGCCTACGCGGAGGCGGCGGCGATCGCCGACGAGGATGCCGCGCAATGCGAGGCGATCGGCGAGCACGGACGGGGACTCCTCGCCGATGTCGCCCGCGCCAAGCTGGGCCGGCCGGTCAACGTGCTCACCCACTGCAACGCCGGCTGGCTCGCCACGGTGGACTGGGGCACGGCCCTGGCGCCGGTCTACAAGGCGCATGACGCCGGCGTCGACGTGCATGTCTGGGTGGACGAAACCCGGCCGCGCAACCAGGGGGCAGCGCTGACCGCGTGGGAGCTCGGCAAGCACGGCGTCCCGCACACGGTCGTTTCCGACAACGCCGGCGGTCATTTGATGCAACACGGCGCGGTCGACCTGGTGATCGTCGGCACCGATCGGGTGACGCGCGCGGGCGATGTGGCCAACAAGATCGGCACCTACCTCAAGGCGCTCGCGGCCAAGGACAACGAGGTGCCGTTCTGGGTCGCCTCCCCGTCGAGCACGATCGATTGGTCGGTGACGGACGGGGTGGGGTGCATTCCGATCGAGGAGCGCGCGGAAGCGGAGGTGATCACCGTGACGGGACGAGGCCCGGACGGCGCGGTCGTCACGGTCCAGGTCACGCCGGACGGCAGTGCCGCGGCGAACCCCGCGTTCGACGTCACACCCGCGCGGCTCGTCACCGGCATCATCACCGAGCGCGGCCGATGTCCCGCGACTTCCGAGGGTCTCCAGACGCTCTTCCCCGAGCGGACTTGAGCCGCTCTCGGGCGAACCCCGGCCTATGATCCGTGCGGCAGCAGGCCGCGGCGTCGGATTCTGGCCGCCCCGAACCCGGCTGGCTTGCAGCGCCCTCGCGCTCCTGGCCGGCTGCGCGTCCAGGCCGCATCCCGCGCCCGGAGCGGCACCCACGACGAGGGGACCCGTCGCTTGGGATGCGCACGCTCCGACC
>CAXUIE010000214.1:0-5994 GCA_964250825.1 uncultured Acidisphaera sp.
GGCCCATCTCGCCGTGACCGCCGCGGGCGGCGGCGTCTTCGTTATGGCGGCGCGTGCCGGCCAGCAGAATGAGATTGCCGCGGCTGTCCGCCGCCGCATGGCCGCCATCGTCGCCGCCCGCCTCACCGGCACGCGGCCGGGCATCCTGGCGATGTTCGTCGAGGACACCGACCGGGTGGAATGGCGCGGCCTGCGCGACAAGCTCGAGCTTGAGGGCGAGGCGCGGCAGTTCCTCACCTACGCGGAAGCCAAGTCGGTCGTGGCCGTCACCTGCGCGTCGCGCTTCGAGCTGTTCGGCCTGGCGGCACCCGACGGGATCGTCGACGGCGAGCTGCGCTTCCGCAACCCGTCGCATCCCGCGGCCAAGACAGCCGCGCTGGCCCCGGCGGTGCAGTCGACCGTTTAGGTTCCGTTCATCGCGAGCCGCCGAACGCGGCGTGGCGACCCAGGCGGATGGGCTAAACCCCCCCGTACGGCTCGCCCCAGCGGTCGGCGAACACGACCTCTTCGAGCTTGCCGCGCCCGACCGGGCCGAAATTGCCCAACGGGTAGCCGATGGGCAGGATCGCGTAGGAATGCACGCCCGGCGGCAAGCCGAGGGCTGTCTCCGCGTCCTTCTCGTACAGGAGATGCCGCGTCGTTAGGGTCGCGCCGAGCCCGAGTGCCCGGGCCGCGAGCAGCATGTTCTGCACGGCGGGATAGATGGACGCGCCGGCCCAGCGCGGCGGCTCGCCCGCCCCGTCCTCCAGGCAGGCGACGATCCAGACCGGCGCCTCGTGGAAATGCTCCGTCAGGTGCTGCACGGCGTCGTGCTGGCGCTGGTAGCGCTCGGCCGTGACGCCGGGAGGCGGGGCGCTGGTGCGATAGCGCGGCCCGATCACCTTGTCGAAGGCGCGCTTGTAGTGGACTTGCACCGCTTGCTTGATCGCGGGGTCCTTGACGACGAGGAAGCGCCACTTTTGTGAGTTGCCGCCGTTGGCGGCATAGGCGCCGGCCTCGAGGATGCGGCGGATCAGCGCCTCGGGAACCGGGTCCGGCTTGAGCCGCCGCATGGAGCGCGTGGTTTGCATGATGTCGAACACGTCCGTGCTGTCGGTCATGCTGGCCCCTTGCGACTCCGGACCTTGCCCCAAACGACGGCGATCACATCGCGCCGGAGAAGCGCCCGGGCGGACGATAGCCGTTGGGGCCATGCCGAAGCAATCTCCGCGCCGGCGAGTGGCTCCCTTCCAACCGGGGCCGCGTATCAGCGCGCCGCCGCTCGCTGGGGGGTGGGCAGGGGGAGAACGGCCGCATCCTCAACATGCGGCCGTGCCGCCGTTACGCACGACATCGTCCATCGAAGTCAGTGCTGAGCGGGCAGGCGCACGCCGCCGGGTCCTATCAGCCCAGGATACGGCGCCTTGAACTTGTAGATGGTGCCGCTAACGGCACCCTCCATGTAGATATACTGGTTGTTCTCGCCTCCGAAAGCGAAATTCGTGGCCGATGCCTCACCGTTTGGCAGCGGCACGTAACCAACGATAAAGCCACGCGGATCGTACTCGATTATTCCGCCAATGCCGCACGCCGCCCAAAGGTTGCCGCGGACATCGTAGTGGATGCCGTCAGGTCCGCCGTTGCCAGGGTTGTAGCTTCCGGCGGTGGCGAAGAAGAATGTCGTGTGCGAGGGATCATTTGCGCATTGAGTGCAGGCCGGATTAGGCCCTTTCAGGAACGAATAGTACAGCATTCGGTTGGAAGCATAGTCGGCGACGGCCAAGGTGCCGTCATCCGGCGATACCGCGACGCCGTTCGGGAAACTGCCCGTTGAGATAATTCGCCGCAGAATGCCGTCCTTGGAGTATTGATAAACGGCGCCGGCTTGATCCGCCGTATCCGGTCCGGGCCCCGTGCCCCACGGATCGGTGAAATACAGATTGCCCTCCGCGTCGAAGTCGAGATCATTCGGACCCTTGAAGAGTTCGTTGTGGAATGTCGAAACGAGCGAACTCACTTTCTTTGTCTGCGGGTCGTAGACGAGGATGCCAAGATGACGGGTCGTGACGTAAAGCTTGCCGTCGTGCCAGCGCGTGCCTTGCGGCTCGCATGCCGGACCGAGCCCCCCTTGCGGGTCGCAGTTGAATCCGGGGACGAGCTTTCCCTCCGGCGTCAGGTAGGACACCCATCCGCTGCCGATCGCGACGAACCAGAAGTTGCCATCGTTGTCGAAAGCGCCTCCCTCCAGAAACTTGCCTTGCGGCTGGTCGTGGATGTCCGCGAACAAGGTAACCGGACCAATTCCCGGCGGCGGCGGCGGAAGATTCCAAGGCTGCACTTGCTCCGGCGCTGGGGGACCTGCCAACGGCGGCGTGGCAACCGATTGAGACTGCGCCGACGCGGCATGCACGGATAACACCGACCCCGCCAACGCGAGCGAAAGCGCGCAAATGCAGCCCGTCAACTTGGGTCCCATGAAACTTTCCTCCCGACGATGTCTGAGCTGCGCTCCTTGCTGGCGCGCTTCACCTCAGACGTCCGCAGCAGATTACGAATATTGCTAGAGTTGCTGTCAACCGGCCAGCAAGCCGGCGCGGCTCGCGCGACGATGTGAAAGCGATCTCCGGCGCGGCGGCTCAGGCGGGTGTGTCCGAGACCGTCGCCGCCGCCTTGGCGCGCCGCGTCAATTCCCGCGCCGGTTCGCCCGGCTCTCCTCTTCCGTCCGGAAGCGGCGGCGCACCCTGCGCCACAGGCGCGGGTCGCTTTCCTCCTCTGCCACGGGCGATCCCGCCCGGCTCGAAAGCTCCTCGATCAGCCGGCTGGCGATCAGGCCGCGATGGCCGCGCGCCCATTGATCGGCACTTTCCTGGTCGGGGAGGAAGCCGGGCAGCGGCAGCAGCAGGTGTTGCGACAAGCCGTCCAGCAGCGGCTCGTAGGTGGCGCGCAACGCGGCCAGCACTTCCCGCCCGTCGGCGCCGGGCGCCCAGTCCACGCCGGCTTCGAGAAGCACCGCTTCCAGCCGATCAAAGGCGGCGGGATCCAGGCGATCGCCGCCGGTGTAGCGCGATGGCTGCACCCCGAAGGAGCGCGCCATCTCGACCACCACCTGGCGGGCCATCGTGAAGGTCATGCGCGCTTGCAGCGGCCGCAGGCCTTGAACGCCGACCAGCAGGAGCGCGCAGGCGTCCATCACGCAGCCAAGCGCCGCCAGCCACGACTCGTTGTCGTGCTGGCTGCGGTAGTAGGCCAGCATGGGATAGGAAAGATGGCTTTCCAGCAGGTCCGATCCCCACACTTCCCAGTCGCGCAACAAGGTGTCGAGGGTTTCGAGCCCGCCGCCTTCGGCGTGCCGGGCCAGCATGGTGCCCGCGGTGGGGGGCGATCCGGCGCGGCCGTCGAGCTGGATGACGTGCGCTTCCCGGCGGGAGAACAGTTGATACAGCACCGGCAGGTAGCCGATCACCACGGCGATGAAGCCGATGCCGGTGCCGGCCTCGAGCACGGTAACGAAGCGGACGAAGCCGGCGTGCGGCACCACGTCGCCGTAGCCGAGCGTGAAGAACGTCACTCCGCTCATGTAAAGCTGCTCGCCGAAGGGCGAAACGGCCGCTCCGGGAGCCCGGCTTTGCAGGCTCCATTCAAGTGTGCCGAAAGCGACGATCAGCCCGGTCGCCCACAGCGCGAACAACAGCAACATGGAAAGCGCGCCGAAGTGGCTCAAGAAGCTTTCCCGCCGACGGCCGGCCGGCACGCGCCGCGCCATCCCCGTCCACGCCCACCAAGCCGACCGGAAGAAGATGCGCATGAACCGGACGCGGCGCTGCACCCGGCGGGGCAGCAGCATGACCTCGAACGCGTCCTGCAGCAGGACGGCGAGCAGCGCGAGGGCGGCGGCGATGGCGAGCAGGCGAAGCGGCAGGCCGGTCATGGGTGGTTAACTCGCGACGAGCCGTCGCGCTTCACCGCCGCTCCGGGTTCAGCGCGGCTCAGGCGCCGGGCGTCGCCTCGCCGGCGCGCTGCTCGGCGGGCTTGCTCGCGCGCGAGACGTTGTGCGCCGTGTTGACCAGGGCGATGTGGGAGAACGCCTGCGGGAAGTTGCCCACCAGCCGTCCCGTGCCCACGTCGTACTCCTCCGACAGCAGGCCGACATCGTTGCACAGCCCGAGCAGGCGCTTGAACAAGCGTTGCGCGTCCTCCTCCCGCCCGAGCAGCACCAGCGCGTCGGCGAGCCAGAACGAGCAGGCGAGGAACGCGCCCTCGCCGTGCGCGAGGCCGGTTTCGACCTCGCCCGGGTCGTGGCGCATCACGAAGCCGTCCACCAGCAGCCGGCCCTCGACCGCGCGAACCGTGCCCGCGATGCGCGGGTCGTCGAGCGGCAGGAACCCCGTGGTCGGGATCAGCAGCAGGCTGCCGTCCAGCCACTTGGAGCCGTAGGATTGCGTGAAGCTGCCGAGCTCGGGGTCGTAGCCGTGCGCGCACACGTCGTCGTGGATCTCTTGGGCCACCGCGCGCCAGCGGTCGAGCGGGGCACCCAGCCCGAACTCCTCGGCGATCTTGGCGCCACGGTCGAACGCCACCCAGGCCATCACCTTGCTGAACGTGAAATGTCGCGGCGCGCCCCGGCTTTCCCAGATGCCGCGATCCGGCTCGCGCCATGCCTCGGCCAGGTGCTCCAGGAACGCTTGCTGCAAGGCCCAGGCGTCGGCGCTGCTGGCCAGGCCGCCGCGCTGCGCCACGTAGAGCGCGTCCATCACCTCGCCGTAGACGTCGATCTGGATCTGGCCGTGCGCCCCGTTGCCGATCCGCACCGGCTTGGCGCCCTCGTAGCCGGGCAGCCAGTGGACTTCCCATTCGGTCAGCCGCCGCTCGCCGGTGATGCTATACATGATCTGCGCCTGGGCCGGGACGCCGGCGACCGCGCGCAGCAGCCAATCGCGCCACGCCCCGGCTTCCTCGTAGTAGCCCGCGTTCATCAGCGCGAGCAGCGACAGGGTGGCGTCGCGCAGCCAGCAGAACCGGTAGTCCCAGTTGCGGATGCCGCCCAAGGTTTCCGGCAGGCTGGTCGTGGGCGCGGCGACGATGCCGCCGGTCGGCGCGTAGGTGAGCGCCTTGAGGGTGATGAGCGAGCGCATCACCGCGGCGCGGTGCTCGCCTTCCTCGAGCCGGGCGCGGCCGGACCATTCCGTCCAGAACCGCTCGGTCGCGGCCAGGGTGGCTTCCGCGTCCACGTGCTCGGGCGGGGGAAGGTGGGACGGCGCGTAGGTCAGGGTGAACGGCACCCGCTCGCCGGCGCTGACGGTGAACTCGCCCACCGTCTTGAGGTCCTGCCCGTGCACGGCGACGGATGTGTGCAGCACGGCCTGGTCCGGCCCCACGATGGCGCGGAGCGTGCCGTCCTCCTGGCGATGCACCCAGGGCACCAGCGCGCCGTAGCCGAAGCGCACCACGAGCTCGGTCCGCATGGGCACCTGGCCGCGTTCGCCGACGACGATCCGCACCAGCTTGGAATGCCCGCTCCGGGGCGGCATGAAGTCGAGCACGAGAACCGCCCCGTCGGCCGTCTCGAACCGGGTTTCCAGGATCAGCGTGTCGCCCCGGTAGCGGCGGGTCGCGGTCGTCTCGCCCCCCCGTGCCCCCAGCCATCGCCCCTGTTAGGGCGCGCCGCGCAGCGCCGCGCAGCAGGCGGCGGCATCAAAGCGCGGCCAGCACAGCCAATCCACCGACCCATCTTTCCCAACCAGGGCGCTGGTCTCGCAGTCACCGATCAGGGCGTAGTCCTCGATGAGCATCGGCATGGTCGGCGCTCCTTCCGGCGGATCGGGCAAAGCGTTTAGCACGCGCAGCGCGGTCCGCTTAGTCAGGTTCGCGGACCCGCCACGTAAACAGTCCGCGCGAGACCCGAGAAGCTGGCGCTATTTGTCGACTTACGTGCGACGGCCGTATTGTCCAATACCGACGGTAGCCGACCGCGATGATCGCGGCGAAGCGGTCAGACAGGCTGGGTGCGGCAAGGGA
>CAXUIE010000215.1:0-5982 GCA_964250825.1 uncultured Acidisphaera sp.
GCCGTAGGCCGCCGGCCCGGGCATGGCGCCCGCGCTGCGCGGGCCGACGCGGAAGGCGCCGCCGCGATCGACATGGGCGATGGAGCCGCCGCCGGCGCCGATCGTGAGCACGTCGATCATGGGCATCAGCAGCGGAAATCCCGCGATCGACGTCGAGCGCGAGTCCGTTTCGACCAGCTGACCGTCCACGACGATGCCGATGTCGGCGCTGGTTCCGCCGATGTCGAAGGTGATGAGCCGGCGGCGTCCAGCCAGATCGCCAATCCAGGCGCCGCCCAACACACCCGCCGCCAGCCCGGAGAGCAGCGTGAGTGCCGGCTTTTGGTTGACCATGGCCGCAGTCGCGACGCCCCCGTTGGAGGACATGATGCGAAGATCCCCGGTCAGACCCCCCCCTTCAGCGCGCCCTCGAGATGGTGAATGTAGCGGCGCACCTTGGGGCCGATGAACGCCGCCAGCGAGGCGGTCGTGAACCGCTCGAACTCGCGGAACTGCGGCGACACCGAAGAGGATGTGGTGACGAACGCCTCCGGCATGACATCGCACACGATCTCCTTGGCGCGTTCCTCGTGGCGCGGGTTGAGATACGAGAATAGGAAACAGATCGCAACGGAGTCGACACGCTCGTCACGCAGCGCCAGGGCGGCTTCGCGAACCGCCGCTTCGTCCAAGGCTACGAGTTCCTCACCCGACGGCGGGACGATGCGGCCGGCGACCACACGGCGATATCTCCGGTGGACAAGCGGCCGGCTCTGCCATGGGAGGTCCTGCATGATCGAGTAGTGCTCGACGCGCTGATGCCGCCCGATATGGATGATGTCGCGAAAGCCCTCGTTCGTGATCATGCCGGTGCGAGCGCCGTTGTGCTCAAGCACGGCGTTGGTCGCTGTCGTCGTACCGTGAAACACGAAGTCGATGTCGGACAAGGCCGCGCCGGCGGCCAAGACCAACTCACGGATTCCCGTGATTACAGCTTCGGACGGATCGTTCGGGGTGGTCAGAACCTTGTGGATCACGGTATGTTCTCGGTCGAGATCGGAATAGACCAGGTCGGTGAACGTGCCGCCCACATCAACACCGATAGCCTTCACGTTCCGCTCCCTGTCCTCAACGCGCTGGCCACGCCGCCGCTCCCAATCGAGGCGTTCTGCACGCCGTCGCAGCCGCTTTAAGCAAACGACTCCGTCATTGCCGAGTAGACGAGCGTGCGGAGATCGCGGCGCAGCGTCAGCCGGGCGTTGCTGCCGATGACCTGCGTCATGAACACCACCGCCAGCTCTTCCCGCGGATCGATCCAGAAGGCGGTCGATGCGGCGCCGCCCCAGAAATATTCTCCCAGCGTGCCCGGCAGGCGGGTCTTGGCGACATCGACGTTCACGCCGCAGCCTATAGAGAAGCCAATCCCCGAGTAGCCGCCCTCACTGAACATGCCGGGCGGCGTCATGTCCGCCAGCTCTTTGTTGTCGGGGAGATGGTTGAGGCTGAACAGCGCCACCGTCTTGGGGCTCAGTATCTGCACCCCGTCGAGACTGCCGCCGTGCAGCATCATTTGGCAGAACCGCATGTAGTCATGCGCCGTCGACACGAGGCCTCCGCCGCCGGACTCGAGGCTGGGTGGGACGGCGTACGTGCTGGCACCCGCGTCGTCCTGCAGCTTCAGGCCGTCACCCCCCCTTGGCTGGTAACAGGATGCGAAGCGGTCGATCTTCTCGGGCGGGCACGAGAAACCAGTGTCGGTCATGCCCAGCGGCTCGAACAACCGCGTGCGCAGGAACTCCCCGAAACGGAGGCCGCTGAGCTTTTGGACGAGGTAACCCATCACGTCGATCGAGACCGAGTAGTTCCACGCCGTCCCCGGCGAGAACTCCAGCGGCAGGGTCGATAATTGCTCGATCATTGCGTCGAGGCCGCCCTCCGCGCTAAAGTTGGCGATACCCGCGCGACGATACGCGCGATCGACGCTGGTGCGGTTCATGAAGCCGTATGTCAGGCCGGACGTGTGGGTCGCCAGATCGATGACCTTCATCGGCCGCTGCACCGGAGTGGTCATGAACAGCGGCGAGGCCTCGGAAAGCAAACTCGGTAGACCGCTGGCGTAAACGCCCAATCCCTTCCATGCTGGGATGTGCGTGGCTACGTCGTCGTCCAGGCCGATCAGGCCTTCCTCGGCCAACATCATCAGCGCGACGGACGTGATCGGCTTACTCATGGAGTAGATGCGGAAGATCGCATCCTCGCGCATGGGCTTGCCGCGCTCGAGGTCCATTTGGCCCGACATGCCGATGTGCGCGATCTTGCCGCGCCGGTAAACCATCGTGAGCAGGCCCGGCAAATGGCCCTCGGCGACGTAGCGGCGCTCCATGACCTCGTCCAAGCGCGCCAGCCGCGATCCTGACAATCCCACCGCGCTCGGTTCCACTGCTGCTTCCCGCTCTGTTTTGTATGATGCTATCCAGCGCTTGCACTGCCTGAATTGTCAAACTTGTTCCGTTCCACGGAACGCCGATACGCGGTATCTTAACCGTGGTTGATGCTCGCGAGTGTGCGCCGCGAGCCCGCCCCGGGACGGGAGAGGGAAGTTACGGTGCGAAGCCTTTGCTGGGAGGACGTCGCGGAAGGCCAGCCGCTCCCGTCGTTCACCTACGAGCTCAGCCTGCTCCGGCTGGTCGCGTTCGTGCGCGCGAGCGGGCTGTATGATTACGTCCACTTCGACGGGGACTACGCGCGGGCGGCGGGTGCAAGGGATGCGTTCATCTCCACACCTCACGTCGCGGGACTGTTCGGCCGGCTTCTGACCGACTGGTCCGGCGCCGAAGGGGAGATCCGGTCGCTCAGCTTCGCCATGCGGACACAGAGCTGCACGAATGACATCCTGACGGTCACGGGCCGGGCTGGGCGCAAGTACCGCGGCGAGGACGGGGCCTATCTCGTCGACGTGGTGGACCTCAACATTGGCCACGCCGTCGCCGCTCACGCCGCCACCGGGGCGGCTGTCATGGCCCTGCCGTCCCGATCGGGCGAGACAGCGCGCCCCCAGACGGTGCCGGTTACCGCCAGGACGGCGACGTCGGGCGACGTGCCGGATTTCGCCCGCGATCTGGTCGGCAAGTCGCGGCCGGGCGGATATTTTCCGGCGCGGCCGCTGACGCGAGACGACATCCATTTGTGGTGCGAAGCCCTGGAGGATTGGAACCCGCTATACTGGGACGAAGCATACGCGTCGGCTAGCAGGCAGGGCGGCATCGTGGCACCGTCCACTTCCATGTTTTTCGGCGCGGGCTCGGCGACCGCACTGGGCGTGGGTTGCCTCAAACCCGGCTCGCCGGTGCCTTCGGGCGTTCTCGAGGGGCTCACAGGGATCGCATTGTTGCAGTCACTGCGCCAAAGCCTCGTGCGAGCCGGCACCTTGGTCGTCCCGCCAGACTGCCCGGAGATCGCCGTTGTGCAGGCGGTCTCCCGCTTCTTCGTGCCGCTCAAGCCCGGCGACACCGCGCGGTGTGAACTCACGTTGAAGCATTGCAGCCCGAAGAAGGCGACCAAGCTCGGCGAGGGTTACTTCGTAACCACGGAGCGGGCGTTCTATAATCAACGCGACGAGCTCGTCCGAGCCCAGGAGCTCACCAGCTTGCACTACGCCGTGTAATTCCGGCCGGCTTTGGGGGCGGACAACCGCCTCAGATCAACTCCTGGAACGCGGTCTCCGGCGCGCAGAAGTCGCGATATCGCGTTGTTCAAGCAGGCCGCGGGTCGGTCGCGGGAGATTGGGACGCGGGTCCTGCATGAGAAACCGGCCAGGGTGGCCGGAGGGTGGCGAGGAACGGCAGCGCGTGCAGGGCGCAGAGCAGACCGAATGCCGCCACAAGGCGTCCGATATCGTCGTGACGCCGGGCGTCGCCCCGAGGCGCCACTCAAGGTGGGCCGCGCAGACTGTCGTCAACGTCGGGTGCGGAGGCGCTGAAGCCCGGGATCAAACATCTAGCAAGTATATGAGCGCCTCGTCGGCCATGCGCGCCCGCAACGCGGCCTAACGGCTCGAGCCGAGGAGGGACGTGATCGTACTACGGTCCCGGCGCGGTCTCGCATGTTTCGCGGGCTTTGCTCTGGACCTTCGATACGTGGGACGCGCTCACCGACAAACGCGCCGTCACTGAGCGGATCGGCACGCCAACTGCCGCCCAACACACGATTTCGCAAATCTTGCGAGTATGGTTGCTCGCGTGGCCTATTCGGGTCGAGCGAGCCCAACGCGCTCAAGCCGGCGCATTGACGCATCCACGCGGGCGACGAACCGTTCACGCGTTGCGGTCGTCGCAACGTTTAGATGATATAACGCGATGTAGTGCCGCTTCGCCCGGCGCCCCGTCAGCCAATGAAGATAGCGCGTGACGATCCGCCTCGGCGGATCGCCGACCCACCACGCCATGTGGCGCGGACGACCGTACGTGACCACGGCGGCGAGGTGGCGGATTTGCGTGAGCGCGGGACGGACGACGCCATCCTCCAGGGTGAAGGAAACGCCCGGCAACAGCACGCGGTCGAAAAAGCCCTTCAAGATCGCGGGCGGGCCAAACGTCCAAGTCGGAAAGCAGAGCACCAGCGCCTCGGCCGCCAGTAGGCGCTCGACATAGGCCGCCACGGCCTCGCGGTTGAGCGGCGCTTCGTGATAGTGGCGCCGCTCCTCGGCACTCAGCACGGGGTTGAAACTTTCGGCGTAAAGGTCGCAGTCGTCCACCTCGTGCCCGGCCTCGCGCAGGGCGGTGACGGCGGTGCGATGCAGCGTCGCGTGAAAGCTGTCGGCGAGCGGATGCGCGAACAGCACGAGCACGCGCATCACTCGGCCAGCGGCAGTGTGATGCAGGATCCTGCACCGCCGCCATGCCGCACGGCGAGGGTGATCGTGCGCTCGTCGGCGGCCAGGAAATCGAGGGCGGAAGCGCCGCTGCCCGGGTTCGCCGCGTAGGATGGCGTGCATGCGGCGGCCAGCGAAAGGCGCAACGCGTGGCCGGCCGGCACGGTGACGCAGACCGCCCGCATGGGCAGCTCGATCAGCCGCCCCGGATCGTCGATGCGCGCGTGACCCTGCGTCAGCACCCAGGCGCGGCCATCGGGTGCTACCATCGACAGCACGGCGTCGACGTCGAACGAGGGCTGATCCGCTTCCAGCGCGAGCGACGCCGCCACGCGCCCACACAGGAACGTCGGTCGGTCGAGCGCTGCGGCTGTGTAGACGACGACATCCGCCCGATCGTCGAGCGCCGCGCGGTCCTGCATCCCGGCGGGCGCGCTGCCGTGGCCGCCCATCGCCGGAACGGGACGCCATGGGTCGTGCACAAAGCAGTCGACGCCGGACGGCCCAGGGTCCGCCTCCAACGCGCCGGACGAGGCGGCGGCGGCGAGGCCGTCGCTGGCGAGGAACTGCCGCCAGGCCCTGACTTGCGGCCAAGCGTCGAACCGACGCCATTCCCGCGCGCCGACGTCGAACAGTCGAAGCCCGGGTTCGATCGCGCCATCTCGCCCTTTCAGGTGCCGGTCGAACCAGGCGAGTTGCGCCGCGTCGATGGATGACGTCGCGGCGGGGCCGAAATCCACCGCGCCGACGCGTCGGCCCCAGGGCTGGTGCGTCCATGGGCCGACGTGCAGCGCTTGTTCTGCGACGCTGCGGCCCGCGATCGCACCATGCGCGTCGAGCGTGCCCATCAGCATCTGGTCGTACCAGCCGCCGACATGCAGCATCGGCACGGCGACGGGATGCGCCGCCAATCGGGCGCGCGGAGCGAAGGCATCCCAGAAAGCCCCGGGCTCGGGATGCGCGAGCCACGTTTCATAGTGCGTCCAGGAGCCGTGCCTCTGGATCACGTCGGGGCGGGTGCGATGCGGCTCGTGGAGCGGCGGCGATTGCGCGGCCGCCCGCAATGCATGCGCGGCTTCAGCGTCGCCGTCATGCGTTGCCTTCCGCCACCCCATTTGCAGGCCCCCACCGAG
>CAXUIE010000216.1:0-5965 GCA_964250825.1 uncultured Acidisphaera sp.
CGGTTGCACGGGACAGCGCGTCGCTATGGATCGTTGGCGTGCGCAGCACACGACCGGCGATGCGGCCGGCAGCCGCCTGCACATCCGCAAGCGCAATCATCGGTCGTGCGCGGTTCAGCCGAACCGCACGTCGAGGATTTCGTAGGTCCTGTCGCCGCCGGGCGCCGGCACCGAGATGCTGTCGCCCGGCTTCTTGCCGATCAGCGCCTTGGCGAGCGGCGAGGAGATGGAAAGCCGCCCGAGCTTGATGTCGGCTTCGTGCAGTCCGACAATCTGGTAGGTGGATTCCTTCTCGGTTTCCTCGTCCACCAGGCGGACGTGCGCGCCGAACTTCACGTTGCTCCCCGAGAGGCTGGCGGGATCGATCACCTCGGCGGAGGAGACGATTTCCTCGAGCTCGGCGATGCGGCCCTCGATAAAGGATTGCCTCTCCCGCGCGGCGTGGTATTCCGCATTCTCGCTGAGGTCGCCGTGGCTGCGCGCCTCGGCGATGGCGCGAATGATCGCCGGGCGCTCCTCCGCCTTGAGTTGGCGCAGTTCCACCTCCAGCCGCTGGAGTCCGGGGGCGGTCATCGGAAACTTCTGCACGGCAAAGTCCTCAGTCGAGTGTCTCAATCGGCGCTCATGCGTTATTGCGCGGCGGATCCGATCGGCCGCAGCGCTCAGAACGATCCGCGAAAATACGACTGGAGGGGCGCGACTTCAAGCGTGCCGGCCTTGAGGGCGGCAATCGCGTGCACCGCCGCCCGGGCGCCCGCCAGGGTGGTGTAATGCGGCAAGCCGAGCGTCAGCGCGCTCCGGCGAATGGTGAAGCTGTCGGCCACGGATTGCGGGCCGGACGCGGTGTTGATGACGAGTTGCACGTCGCCCGAGCGGATCGCGTCGACACAGTGTGGGCGCCCTTCGAGCACCTTGTTGACGAGCCTCACCGGAAGCCCCGCTTCCCGGATGCGCGCGCCCGTCCCGCGTGTCGCCATGATCGTGAAGCCCATCTCGGCAAGCCGGCGCGCCAACGCGATCAGGCCCTTTTTGTCGGCGTCCTTGATGGACAGGAACACGGTTCCGCTCGGCGGCAGGCGCACGCCGGCGCCGAGCTGCGATTTGGCGAACGCCCGCTCGAAGCTCGCGTCGAGCCCCATGACCTCGCCGGTGGAACGCATCTCCGGCCCGAGGATCGTGTCCACGCCTTCGAAGCGGTTGAACGGGAACACCGCCTCCTTGACCGCGACATGCGGCGCGATCGCCTCGTCGTCGAGGCCGAACTCGCGAAGTTTGGCACCCGCCATCACGCGGGCGCCGATCTTGGCCACCGGCACGCCCGTCGCCTTGGCCACGAACGGCACCGTTCGCGAGGCGCGCGGGTTGACCTCCAGGACGTAGATCGCGTCGTCCTTGATCGCGTACTGCACGTTCATCAGCCCGACCACGCCAAGCCCCTTGGCCAACGCCTCCGTTTCGGCCTTGAGTTCGGTGATGGTCGCCGGCGGCAGAGTGTAGGGCGGCAGGGCGCAGGCGCTGTCGCCGGAATGGATTCCCGCCTCCTCGATGTGCTCCATGACGCCGGCCACATAAACCTCTTCGCCGTCGGCGATGCAGTCGACGTCGACCTCGATCGCGTCATTGAGGTAACGGTCGATCAGCACGGGCCCGGCGCTTAGCGAGGCATCGCCCGAGACGCGCACGGCTTCGCGCATGTAGCGCTGCAGCCCCGCCCGGTCGTGAACGATCTCCATCGCGCGGCCGCCGAGCACGTAGCTCGGGCGGATCACCACCGGATAGCCGATGCGTTCGGCAATAGCCTCCGCCCCGGCGGCCGAGCGGGCGATGCCATTCTCCGGCTGCAGCAGCCCGAGCCCGTGCAGCAGTTGCTGGAACCGCTCGCGATCCTCGGCGACGTCGATCGCGTCGGCGCTGGTGCCGAGCAGCGGGATGCCGGCCGCGGCCAGCGCCTGGGAGAGCTTGAGCGGCGTCTGCCCGCCGTACTGCACGATGCAGCCGAGAACCGTCCCGCGCTCCTGTTCGCGGCGCACGAGCGCGAGAACGTCCTCCGCGGTGAGCGGCTCGAAATACAGTCGGTCCGAGGTATCGTAATCGGTTGAAACAGTCTCCGGATTGCAGTTGACCATGATGGTCTCGAAGCCGGCTTCGCGCAGGGCGTAGGCGGCGTGGACGCAGCAATAGTCGAACTCGATGCCTTGGCCGATGCGGTTAGGGCCGCCGCCCAGGATCACGATCTTCTGTCGATCGGTGGGGTCGGCCTCGCAGGCCGGCACGTCGTAGCCGCCCTCGAATGTCGAGTACATGTAGGGCGTCGCGGAGGCGAACTCGGCCGCGCAGGTGTCAATCCGGCGATATACCGGCCGGACGCCGAGGCGCCCCCGATGCGACGCGACCGCGGCTTCCGGTTCCCCGATGAGCTCGGCCAGACGATGATCGGAGAACCCGAGCGCCTTCAGCCGCCGCAACGCGCCCGCATCGGCCGGCAGCCCGGTCGCCGCGACGGCCCGCTCGGCGTCGATGATGCGCTCGATCTGACGGAGAAACCAAGGGTCGAACTTGCAGGCGGCATGGATGTCCTCGACGGAGAGGCCTGCCCGCAGCGCCTGGCCGACCATCAGGATGCGGTCGGGGCGTGGCGCCGATAGTACCGCCCGGAATGCGTCCGGGCCGCCATCTCCGGGCGTCTCCACTTCGTCGAGCCCCCACAGACCGACTTCCAGGCTGCGCAGTCCCTTTTGCAGCGCTTCGGGAAAGCTGCGCCCGATCGCCATCGCTTCACCCACCGACTTCATGCTGGTGGTGAGCAAAGCCGGGGTGCCCGGAAATTTTTCAAACGTGAAGCGCGGGATTTTCACCACCACGTAGTCGATCGTCGGCTCGAAGCTCGCGGGCGTGGTGCGGGTGATGTCGTTGGCGAGCTCGTCGAGCGTATAGCCGACCGCGAGCTTGGCGGCGACCTTGGCGATCGGAAACCCGGTCGCCTTGGAAGCCAGGGCTGAACTCCGCGAAACGCGCGGGTTCATCTCGATCATCACCATGCGCCCGTCGTCCGGATGGACGGCGAACTGCACGTTGGAGCCGCCGGTGTCGACGCCAATCGCGCGGAGGCACGCGATGGAGGCGTCGCGCATCCGCTGATACTCCTTGTCCGTCAGGGTGAGGGCAGGGGCGACGGTGACGCTGTCGCCGGTATGCACGCCCATTGGATCGACGTTCTCGATCGCGCACACGATGACGCAGTTGTCCGCCCGGTCCCGGACCACCTCCATCTCGTACTCCTTCCAGCCGAGCACGCTTTCCTCCACCAGCACCTCGGCGGTGGGGGAGGCGTCCAGGCCGCCCGCGACAATGGATTCGAACTCCTCGCGGTTGTAGGCGATGCCGCCGCCGGTACCCCCGAGCGTGAAGGAGGGACGGATGACGGCGGGCAGCCCGACCTCGGCCAGCGCGGCCCGCGCTTCGGCCATGCTGCGGGCGATGACGCTCTTCGGGCTCTCGATCCCGATGGCGGCCATCGTGTCGCGGAACTTGAGCCGGTCCTCCGCGCGGTCGATCACCTCCGACCGCGCGCCGATCAACTCGACGCCGTGGCGCTCCAGCACCCCCGACGCGGCGAGCTTCATCGCCGTATTAAGGGCTGTCTGGCCGCCCATGGTGGGAAGCACGGCGTCCGGCTTCTCGCGGGCGATAATCTTTTCCACCATCTCGGGCGTGATCGGCTCGATGTAGGTCGCGTCCGCGAGACCGGGATCAGTCATGATCGTGGCCGGGTTCGAGTTGACCAGGATCACGCGGTAGCCTTCCGCGCGCAAAGCCTTGCACGCCTGCGCCCCCGAATAGTCGAACTCGCACGCTTGCCCGATCACGATCGGACCGGCGCCGATGATGAGTATCGAATGAATGTCGGTGCGACGGGGCATAGGGCCTACCCAGGAAGTTGTTTCCAGTCTTATCGCGACGCCTTGCGGCCGGGAAGATATTTCCGCCAGCGCTGGCTTCTTGGAAAACCTCCCAGCGGCTCCACGAAGAGCCGAAATCACCTATCGGTCGCAGGCTTCCGACCAGTTGCGCCCCCCGCCTCGCCCCGCCATGCTCGCGCGGCTGGGGAGTGAACGAATGCCAGGCACCACGTCGGCCGAGATCGCGGCGCGACTCGATCGCCTCCCGAGTGCGGCGCCGATCTGGCGCATGGTGGTGCTGCTCTCGCTCGGCGGGTGCTTCGAGTTCTACGATTTGTTCTTCACCGCCTACGTCGCCCCCGGCATGGTCAAGAGCGGGATGTTCGCGCCGGCCTCGCTCGGCGTGTTCAACGTGCTCGGCCCGCTCGGCGTGGAAGGGGTCGGGACCTTCGTGTTCGCCACCTTCATGGGGCTGTTCGTGGGCGCCTTGCTGTTCGGCTCGGTGGCCGACACCTACGGCCGGCGGCGCGTGTTCACCCTTTCGCTCCTATGGTACTCGGCGGCCACCGCGACGATGGCGTTTCAACGCAGCGGTTTCGGTATCGACCTTTGGCGCTTCATCGGCGGCATCGGTATCGGCGTCGAGCTGGTCACGATCGATACCTACATCTCCGAACTGGTGCCCCGAACCATCCGGGGGCGCGCCTTCGCGTTCAGCAGTTTCGTCACCTTCGCCGTGGTGCCGGTGGTGGCGCTGCTGGCCTGGCTCCTGGTGCCGCTCACCCCCTTCGGCGTCGAAGGCTGGCGCTGGGTGGTGCTGATCGGCGCG
This sequence comes from uncultured Acidisphaera sp., assembly GCA_964250825.1. Lineage (GTDB taxonomy): Bacteria > Pseudomonadota > Alphaproteobacteria > Acetobacterales > Acetobacteraceae > CAVWQV01. Next base: position 4,729 of record CAXUIE010000216.1, read on the forward strand.
GTCGGGGCGATCTTCGTCTGGGTCATCCGGCTCGGCGTGCCGGAAAGCCCGCGCTGGCTGGCCCGGAACGGCCGCGAGGACGAGGCCGAGCGCATCGTCGGCCGGATCGAGGCCGAGGTCGCCGCCAGGGCGGGCCCGTTGCCACCGCCGGCGCCGGTCGCGCCGGAAATGGCCGGGGACGGCCGCTTCGCCGAGATCTGGCAGCCGCCGTACGGCAAGCGGACCTTGATGTTGTCCGTGTTCCACTTCTTCCAAACGATCGGCTACTACGGCTTCGCCGCCTGGGTGCCGACCCTGCTGATCGCCAAGGGCATCACCATCACGAAAAGCCTCGAATACTCATTCATCATCGCCGTGGCGAACCCGGTGGGGCCGCTCGTGGGAATGCTGGTCGCCGACCGGATGGAGCGCAAATGGCAGATCGTTTGCGCCGCCGCGTGCATCGGCGTCTTCATGTTCCTGTTCGGCAACGCGACCGACACCGCCTTGCTGATCGGCCTCGGCGTGCTGGTCACGCTCGCGAACAACTGGCTTTCGTTTGCCTTCCATAACTATCAGGCTGAACTCTACCCCACGCGCATCCGCGGGCGGGCGATCGGCTTCGTCTACGCCTGGAGCCGGCTGTCGGCGGCGTTCGCCGGGCTGTTCATCGCTTTTTTCCTCCATACCGGCGGTGCCGTCGCGGTCGGCGGCTTTATCGCCGTCGCGATGATCCTGGTGATGATCACCATCGGCGGCTTCGGCCCTCGCACGCGCGGGCTGGCGCTGGAGGCGATCTCGCACTGAGAGGGGTCAGGCGGCGGCGTCCTCGCGGATCATCGCCGCGCCCTTCTCGCCGATCATGATGGTGGGAGCGTTGGTGTTGCCGGTGGTCAGGGTCGGCATGATGGAGGCATCGATCACCCGGAGGCCGCCGATTCCGTGCACGCGGAGCCGCGGGTCCACCACCGCGCGCGGGCTGGTGCCCATCATGCAGGTGCCGACCGGGTGATACAGCGTCGAGCCGAAGCGACGGGCGTTGTCGAGCAGGGCGTCGTCGGTCTCCGCCGCCGGGCCGGGCAGGGTTTCGCCCTCCGAATGCGCGGCGAGCGCGGGTGCCGCGAAGATCGAGCGTGTCGCCCGCATGCCGGCCAGCAGCACCCGGCCGTCATTCGGATCGGACAGGTAGTTGGGCACGATGCGGGGCGGGGCGAACGGGGCGGGGGAGCGCGCCATCACCGTGCCCCGGCTGTCCGGC
>CAXUIE010000217.1:0-5600 GCA_964250825.1 uncultured Acidisphaera sp.
CGCGGGGCCGGGCACAGGCGGGACGCCCGCGGCCAGCGCGGCGGCCCGCGCGCGCGCCTTGTCGCCCATCAAGCCGATGGTCTCGGCGCGCGGGCCGATGAACACGACGCCGGCTTGCTCCACCGCCGCCGCGAATGCCGCGTTCTCGGACAGGAAGCCGTAGCCGGGATGAATGGCGTCGGCGCCGTGGGTCCGCGCCGCGTCCAGGATAGCCGCTTGGTTGAGATAGGACTTCGCGGCCTGCGCGGGGCCGATCTCCACGACCTCGTCGGCGAGTTGTGCCGCCAGCATCCCGTGGTCGGCGGCGCTGACCGGCTGCACCGTCGCGATCCCGAGCTCGCGCGCCGCCCGGATCACGCGAACGGCGATCTCGCCCCGGTTGGCGATCAGGATCTTGCGAATGGCCAAGTCAGTCGCCGTAGTCGATCGGCGACGCGTGCCAGCCCGCCGCCCGCTTCGCCCAGAACGTTTCCCGGAGGCGCATCGAGATCGGCCCCGGCCGGTCATTGCCCATCATTCGCCCGTCGAGGCGCGCGACCGGCATGACGCCTCCGGCGGTGGTGGAGAAGAACACCTCGTCCGCGTCCCGGAGTTCGCTCGCCGGCACCGGACGCGCCGCGCAGTCGATGCCGAGCTCGTCGCAGAGCTCGATCACGCTGCGCCGGGTGATGCCCTCCAGCACGCCCGCGTCCGGCGTCGCCACCTTGCCGCCGGTCACGACGAACACGTTGAAGCCCGGCCCCTCCGTCAGATTGCCGCTCTCGTCGAGCAGGACGCAGAAATCGGCGCCCCGATCGCGCGCCTCGAACTGGCCCCGCGTGAGGTCGGCCCAGTGAAAATTCTTCGCGCGCGGATCGATCGACGCGCCGGGGATGCGCACCGTCTCCGCCACGACCACGCGCGCCCCGCGCCCTTGCAGCTCCTCGCTCATGACGTTGACCCAGGGGATCGCGAACGCGGCGAGATAGTTGCGGGCGTAGGCTGGATGATAGGGCATCCCGGCCGGCGGACGGCCGCGCAGGCAGTCCATCGCGACATACGCTTCGCGCAAGCCGCTGAGGCGCACGCACCGCCGCAACACCGCCTCGATTTCCGCGTCGGTCTCGCGCGGCTTGAGCCGGAACGTGTCCATGGAAGCGCGGAAGCGGCGGATATGATCGTGCAGGCGGAAGAACGACCCGCGCCAGACGCCGACCACGTCATAGGTCACGTCGGAGCGGCGATAGCCCCAATCGGTGATCGGGATGGCCGCCTCGGCGACCGGCATGTACCGCCCGTCGATGTAGGCGGCGCCAGCCGACAGGGGCGGTTGCGTTTGTTCAGCGATCGCGCTGCTCGCCACGCGCGTCAGACCTCGATGTCGTAAAGCGGCTGGCCCGCCATCACCGGATCGTCGTCCTCCACCAGGAAGCGCAGCAACCGGCCTGCCTCCTCGGCGGTCACGGGCGCGAACGACTTCATCACCTCGATCAGACCGACCGTATCGCCGACGGCGAGCGTGTCACCGTTGTTCTTGAACGGCGGCTGATCGGGGGCAGGGCGCCGGTAGAACGTCCCGGGGAGCGGCGAGGCGATCGTCTTGGCCAACCTACTCTCCCCCCGGAGCGGGATCGCGCCAGTGCGCGGCCGAGCGCTTCTGGAACATGTCGCGGAACTGGGCGGTCGATCGCTCCAGCACGGCGCCGCTGTCCCAGTCAAGGATGACGGCGTAGTGCCGCACGGCGTCGAGGCGATCGATCTCGCCCGCGCGGAACCGGCGCGCGACATCCTCCGGGTCCGTCTTGATCCACGCGCGGCGATTGGCGCGGATGCGCGCCCGCTCGGCCACGGTCGCGGCCTCGTCGATCGCGTACTCCGCGAGGTCGGCGTCCACGACCGCCAGCACCACGCCGTAGTCCTTGCGCGCGCGCTCGATGGAAACGTAGTCGTCGGCGACGTCCTCACGCACTTTGGCCGGGTCGCGCTCGAGCGGGTCGCCGTATCCGCCGCCGCCGGCGGTCGGCCGCGAGAAAACGTCGCCGCTGCCGATCGGCACGTCCGAAAACACCGAGCCGAGCCACTCGTCCCGGTCCGACCCGGCGCGACGGAGCGTGAGGCCGTGCGGCATGGAAGGCAGGCCGCCCTCGATGCCCCAGACCACGGCGCGCTCGCGGTCGCAGATGTAGGAGATCACCGTCTGGTCCGCCTCGCGCAAGGTGCTGGTCTTGCGCACGCCCGCCCCGCCGCGGAACTTGCCCGGCCCGGCCGAGTCAATGAGGACCTGGTATTCGTCCGTCAGGATGGGCGAGCCGCGCTCCTGCCCTTCCACCGGCTGCGATTGCAATCCCGTGCCGAAGCAAGCGGTGGTGACGTTGCAGCCATCCTTGCCGTTGCGCCCGCCCCAGCCGCCGGGCAGCCAATCGTAGAACATGAACGTCGGCTTGCTATCGGAGCGCAGGTCGCGCCCGCCGGTCAGCAGGTATTCGAGGTTGAACGCGCAAGCGATCGCCCGCTCGGGCATGATGCGCGACCAGATCTCGTAGATCGAGTTCATGATCTTCTCGAACGGCATCAGGAAGCCGGTGACCGCGACCGGCCAGCGCGCGTTCACCACGGTGTCCTCGGGCGCGATCACCTCGATCGGGCGGTAGAAGCCGGAGTTCAGCGGCAGGTCGGGGAAGAACGTCTTCATGCCCGCCGCGACCGCCGAGAACGTCGCGCCGAAGGCGGAGTTGTACAGCGAGCCGATGCAGGGATGGCTGCCAGTGAAATCGTAGATCACCCGGTCGCCCTTGATGGTGAGCTTGACCTTGATCGGGATCATGCCTTCGCCGCCGGCCGGATCGCGGTCGATGAAGTCCTGCGTTTCCCATTCGCCGTCCGGCAGCGCGGCGAGCCGCTGGCGCATGGCGCGCTCCACGTAGTCCTGCACGTCGGCGAAGCCGGTCGTCACGGTGTTCTTGCCGTACTTGTCCACCAGGCGAAGGATTTCCCGCCCGGCGACGCGCGTCGCTTCCGCTTGCGCCTGCATGTCGCCGATGATGGACGACGGGTCGCGCGTGTTGGATGCGATCAGGTGCGCGACGTCGCGGCGGAACACGCCGCCGTCCCACAGGCGAACCGGCGTGATGCGGATGCCTTCCTTGAACATGTCCTTGGCCAGCACGTCGAACGAGCCGGGCACGCTGCCGCCCACGTCCGACCAGTGGCCGTTCGACTGCGCGAACGCGATCGGCTCGTCGCCTACGAAGATCGGCCGGATCAGCCGCACGTCGGGGAAATGCGTGCCGCCCGCGTACGGATCGTTGATCGCGTAGACGTCGCCCGGCTTCATGTCGTCCTTGAAGAAGCGGATCACGTCCTTGCAGGTGTAGTGCAAGGTGCCGACGTGGACCGCGATGTCGTAGTTTCCTTGCGCGATCGAATCGCCGTTGATGTCGTTCAGCGCGTTGGAAAAGTCGCGGTTGAAGATCACGAACGAGTAGCAGGTGCGGAGGATCTGCTCCGCCATCTGATCGACGGTGGTGATGAACGAGTTCTTCAGCACCTCGAAGGTGACAGGGTCGAGCGCGAAGCCCGCTTGCGTGTCCATGCTCAAACCTCGAGACGCATGACGATGTTGAGGAAGCGGTCCACCTCGGCGACCGCGCCCGGCGGCACCACCGTGGTCGAGTCGAGCTGCTCGACCACGGCTGGACCCGCGAAACGCGCCCCCGCCGGCAGATCGCCGCGGCGATAGATCGCCGTCTCGACCGGCTCGCGGCCGCCGCCGAACCAGGCCCGCCGGCGGGAAGCCGGCTGCGGCATCGCGCCGCCGCCTTCATGGGTGCGCATCTCCGCCTTCGGAACGACGCCGACCGCGCGCAGGTTGAGGCGGTAGAGGTCCACCGGCGCGTCGTCGCGGCGAAAGTTGTACTCGCGCTCGTGCTCGGCGTGGAACGCCGTCACGAGCTGGTCCATCGAGTCGAGCGGGCTGCCCACCGGCACGGCGAGCGAGCGCCACTGGCCGCGATACATCATGTCGATTGTGCGCTCCATCACGACATCCGCGTCGCCCACGTCCTCGTTGCGCATCCGCTCCCAGGCCTCGTGCTCCAGCTTCTGGAACTCCGCCTCGATCACGGCGGGATCGGCCTCGGCGACTGGGCAAATGTAGCTTTCCGCGAGATCATGCTGGATGTCGACCAGCAGGCAGCCGAGCGCCGAGGTCACGCCGGGGTTGGCCGGCACGATCACGGTCGGGATCGACAGCTCGCGCGCCAGCGACGCGCCATGCAGCGCGCCCGCGCCGCCGAACGCCACCAGCGCGAAGTCGCGCGGGTCGTAGCCGCGGCTGATCGAGATGAGCCGCACGGCGTCGGCCATGTTGGCGTCGGCGACGTTCAGGATCGCTTGCGCCGCTTCGTGCGGCTCCATGCCGAGCCGGTCCGCGGTCGGCCGCACCGCCGCCTCGGCGAGCGCCGGGTCGAGGCGGACGCTGCCGCCCGCGAGCCCGCCGCCGAGCCGGCCCAGCACGACATGCGCGTCGGTGTTGGTGGCGACCGTGTTGCCCCGCCCGTAGCAGGCGGGGCCGGGATCGGCACCCGCCGATTGCGGGCCGTTGCGCAAGGAGCCGCCCTCGTCGATCCAGGCCAGCGATCCACCGCCGGCGCCGATCGTCAGCACCTCGATGGAGGGAAAGCGGATCGGATAGCCGAACTCGATGTGCCAATCCTTGGTGACGCGCGAGCGCCCTTCCCAGGCCAGCGAAACGTCGCAACTGGTGCCGCCCATGTCGAGGCCGATCGAGTTGGGGAACCCGCATCGCCCGGCGATGTGCCGGCTCGCGATGGCGCCGGCGGCGATTCCCGAACCGGCGAGCCTTCCCGCGAACTGCCGCGCGCCATGCCCGGTCATCACGCCGCCGCCGCTGTGCAGCAGCAGAAGGTCGTTGCGGTAGCCGCCCTCGCGCAGTCGGTCGGCGAGCCGATGGGCGTAGTCGCCCACCACCGGGGCGAGCGCCGCGTTCACCACCGTCGTCGAGAACCGCTCGTGCTCGAAGATCTCCGGCAGTACCTCCGAGCTCGCGGTGATCGGCACGCCCGGCAGCTCCTGCTCCAGGATCGCCTTCATCCGCCGCTCGTTGGCGCCGTTGGCGAAGGCGTTCATGAAGCAGACGGCCACCGCGGCGACCTGCCGCTTGCGCAGGACGCGCGCGACCTCCCGCGCGGCGGCCTCGTCAAGCGCCGTCACGACCGTTCCGGCTGCGTCGATGCGCTCCGGAACGGTGAGCCGGTCCCGACGCGGCACGTAGGGTCGCGCCACGTCCTTGTAGGTGTCCCAAAGGTCCTCCTTGTTGGCCCGGCGTATCTCGATGACGTCGCGGAACCCTTCGGTGCAGACCATCGCCGTGCGCGGCAGCCGCCGCGTGATGAGCGCGTTGGTCGCGACCGTGGTGCCGTGCGACAGCAAGGTGACGTTCGCGAGATCAACGCCCGCGCCGGCGAGGCCGTGAAGCAATCCGTCGATCGGGTCCTTGGTGGTCGCGGTCTTCGCCACCTCCATCCGCCCGGTATCCTCATCGAGGATGCAGAAGTCGGTGAACGTCCCGCCGATATCGACGGCGACGCGGAGGCCCGTCA
>CAXUIE010000217.1:5610-5957 GCA_964250825.1 uncultured Acidisphaera sp.
ACGATCGCCAGCCGGGTGTCGATCAGCGCGGCGGCGTCGCGGGCGTAGACGCCGTCGGCGTCGGGCCCGCGATGCTGGAGCGCACCCTTCAGACGGCTCAGCACCCCGGCGTCGGGCGCCGCGCCGCCCCGCATGGCGCCCCGCCGCGCCGGTCCGGTCGGCGCGACCCACTCGGCGAGCGCTTCCCGCACCGCTTGCGCGATGGCCGCGGCGCCCGGCGTGTCGCTGTGCACGCAAACGGATTCCGCCACCACGTCCACCATCTTGCCGGACATCGCGCGGGTCTTGCCCTCGGCGACCGCGAGCCCCGCCATGTACCGGGCCAGCTCCGGCCCGACCCGCTCCTG
>CAXUIE010000218.1:0-5944 GCA_964250825.1 uncultured Acidisphaera sp.
CGACATCAGCTTGATCTGCGCGTAGCCCGCGTCCTTGCCGACGAGCTGCGCGTAATTGCCGGCGGCGCGCGCGATCTTGCCGCCGGCGCCCGGCTTCATCTCGACGTTGTGGATTATGGTGCCGACGGGGATGGCCGCCATCGGCATGGCGTTGCCGGGCTTGATATCGACGCGCTGGCCCGCGACTACCGCGTCACCCGTCCGCAGCCGTTGCGGCGCGATGATGTACGCGAGCTCGCCGTCCTGATACTTGATGAGCGCGATGAACGACGTGCGGTTCGGATCATACTCAAGCCGCTCCACCGTCGCCGGCATGTCGAACTTGCGCCGCTTGAAATCGACGGTGCGGTAGGATTGCTTGTGTCCGCCGCCACGAAACCGCGACGTCGTCCGGCCGTGATTGTTGCGGCCGCCCGAGTGAGGCTTGCCTTCCGTCAAAGTCTTGACGGGCTTGCCCTTCCAAAGCTCGCGGCGGTCGATCAGCACCGTGCCGCGTAGGCTCGCCGTGACCGGGTTATATTGCTTCAGTGCCATCTAGTTCTGTCCCGCGTCACGCAAGCCCGGTGGTCAGGTCGATCGTTTGACCCTCGGCCAAGGTGACGAACGCCTTCTTCATGTCGGACCGCACGCCGGGCCGGCCGCGGAACCGCTTCGTCTTGCCTTTCTGAACCAGCGTGTTCACCGCCAGCACCGAGACCCCGAACAGGCCCTCGACGGCCGCCTTGATTTCCGGCTTGGTCGCATCGATCGCCACCTTGAAGACAACCTGGCCCCGTTCGGTCAGCGACGTCGCCTTCTCGGTGATCAGCGGCGCGCGGATGATCTGATACATCGCCTCGCGCGACAGCTGCGGCTTACGCTTCGGCGGCTTGGTCGTCGCGCTCATGCCAGCCGCTCCCGCAACCCCTCAATGCCGGCCGTGGTCACCACCAACATGTCGTGCTTGAGGATGTCATAGACGTTCGCGCCAACCGTCGGCAGCACGTCGACGCGCGGGATGTTGCGGCTCGCACGTAGGAGATTCTCGTCCACCGCCCGGTCCACGATCAACGCCGACGACCAGCCGAGTGCCTTGAGCTTGGCCGCCAGATCCTTGGTCTTTCCGCTGCCGCTCGCTGCGTCGAGCACGACGAGCTTTCCGTCCGCCTGCTTCTGCGACAGCGCCGAAATGAGACCGAGCCGGCGCACCTTCTTCGGCAGGTCATAGCCATGATCGCGCACCACCGGCCCATGCACCACGCCGCCGGTGCGGAACTGCGGCGCCCGGAGGCTGCCCTGGCGCGCGTTGCCGGTGCCCTTTTGCTTGTACGGCTTCTTCGTGGTGCCGGACACCTCCGACATCCCTTTCACCTTGTGGGTGCCGCTCCGCCGCTTCGCGAGCTGCCAGTGAACCACGCGCGCCATGATGTCGGCGCGGGGTGCGACGGCGAAAACCGCGTCGGGCAGCTCGGCCGTGCCAGCGTCCGCGTTGTCGAGCGTGGTGACCGCGACCTGCATCACACTTCCTCTTCGCCGGGAGCCGCCGCCCCAAGTGCGTCTTCCGGGGCGGCCACGCTTTCCGTTTCGCGCGCGTTGTCCGGCGTTTCGGGCGCGACGGGCGCCTCGGCCGTCGCGGTCGGAACGGGTGCGGGCGATTCAAGCAGCCCCGCCGGATACGGCGCGTCGGCATGGCGCGCGCGCTTGATTGCGTCCCGCACCATCACGAACCCGCCCTTGGAGCCGGGAACCGCCCCCTTGATGAGCAAGAGGCCCTTCTCGGCATCCACGCTCGCCACTTCCAAATTCAGCGTGGTGACGCGCTCCACGCCGAGATGCCCGGCCATCTTCTTGTTCTTGAAAGTCTTGCCGGGGTCCTGCCGGTTGCCCGTCGATCCCAGGCTGCGGTGGCTGATGGATACGCCGTGGCTCGCCTCGAGGCCGCCAAAGTTCCACCGCTTCATGCCGCCGGCGAAGCCCTTGCCCTTCGTCGTCCCGCACACGTCCACCTTCTGCCCCGGCACGAAATGCGCGGCGCTCAGCGTGGCCCCGGCCTCCAACACCGCGTCGGCATCGACGCGGAACTCGGCGAGCTTCGCCTTCGGCTCCACCTTCGACTTGGCGAAATGCCCACGGTTGGGCTTGGTCACGTTCTTCACCTTCGCGCGGCCCCAGCCGAGCTGCACGGCCGTGTAGCCATCCGCCTCCTCCGTGCGCGCCGCCACCACCTGCACCTGGTCGAGATGCAGCACGGTCACCGGCACATGGGTGCCATCATCCCTGAACAGCCGGGTCATCCCGAGCTTCTTGGCGAGCAAGCCGGTGCGCATGATCGTCGTCCGGGCCTAGATCTTGATCTCGACGTCGACACCGGCCGCGAGGTCGAGCTTCATCAGCGCGTCCACCGTCTGCGGCGTGGGCTCGACGATGTCGAGCAGCCGGCGATGCGTGCGGATCTCGAACTGCTCCCGGCTCTTCTTGTCGACGTGCGGCGAGCGATTGACCGTGAAGCGCTCGATATGAGTCGGCAACGGAATCGGACCGCGGATCTGCGCGCCGGTTCGCTTCGCCGTGTTCACGATCTCCTTCGTGCTGTTGTCCAACACGCGGTGATCGTACGCCTTGAGGCGAATGCGGATATTCTGGTTGTCCATCAGTCCGTGTTCCGAGTTCCCTTGAACGACACCGGCGCCCGCTGGCCCTCGCAGGCCAACCGGGCGCCGGATGGCATCCCGTCCGCTAAGCCGAGATCGACGCGACGACGCCGGCGCCGACCGTCCGGCCGCCTTCGCGGATCGCGAAGCGCAAGCCATCATCCATCGCGATGGGCGCGATCAGCTCCACATCCATCGACACGTTGTCGCCGGGCATCACCATCTCGGTGCCCTCCGGCAGCTGCACCACGCCCGTCACGTCCGTGGTGCGGAAGTAGAACTGGGGCCGGTAGTTGGTGAAGAACGGCGTGTGGCGACCGCCTTCCTCCTTGGTGAGTATATACGCCTCTGCCTTGAACTTGGTGTGTGGCGTGATGGAGCCGGGCTTGGCCAGCACCTGCCCACGCTCCACGTCCTCGCGCTTGGTGCCGCGCAACAAGGCGCCGATGTTGTCGCCCGCCTCGCCACGATCGAGCAGCTTGCGGAACATCTCCACACCCGTGACAATCGTCTTCTGCGTCGCCCGGATGCCGACGATCTCGACCTCGTCGCCGACATTCACCACCCCGCGCTCGACGCGCCCCGTCACCACCGTGCCGCGGCCGGATATCGAAAACACGTCCTCGATCGGCATCAGGAACGGCCGGTCGGTCGCGCGGGCCGGCTGCGGGATGTACTTGTCCACCTCGGCCATGAGCGCCAGCACCGCCTGCTCGCCCAGCTCAGGCTGCTTGTCCTCTAGCGCCATCAAGGCGGAGCCCTTGATGATCGGGATGTCGTCGCCCGGGAACTGATAGGAGGAGAGCAGCTCGCGCACCTCCATCTCCACGAGCTCCAGGAGTTCGGGATCGTCCACCATGTCCACCTTGTTCATGAACACGACGAGCGCGGGCACGCCGACCTGGCGGGCGAGCAGGATGTGCTCGCGCGTCTGCGGCATCGGACCGTCGGCTGCGGAAACGACCAGGATCGCGCCGTCCATCTGCGCGGCACCCGTGATCATGTTTTTCACGTAGTCGGCGTGGCCCGGGCAATCCACGTGCGCGTAGTGGCGGTTGGCGGTCTCATACTCCACGTGCGCCGTCGAGATCGTGATGCCGCGAGCGCGCTCCTCCGGCGCCTTGTCGATCTGGTCATAGGCGGTGAACGTGGCACCGCCGGACTTCGCCAGCACCTTGGTGATCGCGGCCGTTAGCGACGTCTTGCCGTGATCGACGTGGCCGATCGTCCCAATATTGCAGTGCGGCTTGTTGCGCTCGAATTTCGCCTTGGCCATGGTCGTCTCTCCGTGGAACCGCCTCGGTCCGTGGGTTAGAATCAGTTACCAGCGATAATGGCTGAAGGCCTTGTTGGCCTCCGCCATGCGGTGCGTGTCTTCGCGCTTCTTCACCGCCGAGCCGCGGTTGTTCACCGCGTCCGACAGCTCGTTCGACAGCCGCTCTTCCATCGTGTGCTCGCCCCGCTTGCGGGCCGCGTCGATCAGCCAGCGGATCGCCAGGGCTTGCCGCCGCTCGGTGCGAACCTCGACCGGCACCTGATACGTGGCACCGCCGACGCGACGCGAGCGCACCTCGATGGCCGGCTTCACGTTGTCCAACGCCTCGTGGAACAAACGTACCGGATCAGCCTGGCTGCCGCCTCGGCGCTTCATCACCTCGAGCGCGCCGTAGACGATGCCCTCGGCGGCGGACTTCTTGCCGTCGTACATCAGCGCGTTCATGAAGCGCGTGATGACGATATCGCCGAACTTAGCGTCCGGCAGGATCTCGCGCTTGACCGCGCGGCGACGCCTGCTCATCGACCCCGCTCCTCCTACTTCGGCCGCTTCGCGCCGTACAGCGACCGGCGCTGCCGGCGCTTGGCGATGCCCTGCGTGTCGAGCACACCGCGCAGGATATGGTAGCGCACGCCCGGCAGATCCTTCACCCGGCCGCCGCGGATCAGTACTACGCTGTGCTCCTGCAGATTATGGCCCTCGCCGGGGATGTAGCTCACCACCTCGTAGCCGTTCGTCAGCCGCACCTTCGCGACCTTGCGCAGCGCCGAGTTCGGCTTCTTCGGCGTCGTCGTGTAGACGCGCGTGCACACGCCCCGCTTCTGCGGACAGCCCTGCAGGGCAGGCACGGTGTTGCGCGTACTGCGCGGCTCCCGCCCCTTGGCGATCAGCTGATTGATGGTCGGCATTAGCCCTTCCAATCCTCGCGCGACTGGTCCGCGCGCGTGTGTTCCATTCGGCCTCGCCCCGGCTGGCAGCGGTCGCCGTCTAACAGGCATCGCCCGCGAGGGGCGGGGAACAATCCCACCCTGCGGGGGTCTGACCGGCGATCGGCCTGGGCACCGGGGGACCGGGGCGGCGCCGAGCGCTTGGTTCCTGCAAACGGCGGCCACACCGCTCAACGCATCGGGGTGGGCCGAGGGCGCGGAACCTATGCGCGGCGCGGAAGCAAGTCAAGCACGCCAGATCGGTCCGAGCCGCCATGCATGGCAGGATGGCGCGTGGTCTATTGTGCCTTGTCGGCGCCTGGGGATCCCACCATGAGGCGCACGACGTCGCGCACCGAACGACCGCCGCGCGCATCTCCCGGCACCACGACTCGCAGGTGGTCCGGCCCGAGCGCTTGCCCATCCATCCGTTCGGCGAGGATCACCGGCTTGTTCTCGAATGCGGGCGAAATCTCGCCGAGGGCGAGCACGGCCGTATAGCCGTCACGCCCCGTGACCGCGACGAACTGTTGCGCCTGCTCGCGCGACTTGGCCGGATCAAACGCGCCGGCGCGATCGAGCACCGTCCAGAGCAGCGGCCCCTCGAAAGAAGCATGACGCGGGCCGCGCTCCGTTTCGAACGACACGGCCACCGTGATCGCCGGGAGCGACGCGATCGCGTCCGCTGTCATCGGGGCCGGCTTGCCGGATCGGTCCGCCACGATCAACTCGTCGGGGGCGCCAGGCCGCGCCGCCGGGGAGCCCATAAGCCGCCCGCGGCCGCGCCCGGCGCGGCCGCGGGGGCGGGCTATTTCGCGACCATGACGTCGGACGCCTTGATCACCGCCGTCGCCTCGTCGCCCACCCCGAGAGCGAGCTCGTCGATCGCCTCGTTGGTGATCGAGGAGGTGACCACCACGCCGTTGCCGATCTCGATTCGCACGTGGCCGGTGGTCTGGCCCTTCTGCACGCCGACGATCTTGCCCTTGAGCTGGTTGCGCGCGCTGAGCTTCATTCTTGTCTGTCCTCGCAGGTTCGCCAGGAAACGTTACCCGCAAAGCCAAGATTCGGACAGCCCGCCCCGCCCCGTCACCGCGCCCCGGTCAGCCCGT
>CAXUIE010000219.1:0-1749 GCA_964250825.1 uncultured Acidisphaera sp.
GTTGATGATGGCGAGCGGCGGCAGGGCGCGCAGCCGGGCGAGCATGCGCGGGTCCACGGCAGACTTACGCGACGAAGCGGCCCGCCTCGGCAAGCCGGCGCTCCGTGTCGGCCACGATGTCGGCGAGCACGGTGGCGGCCGGGCGGACGGCGCGGATCATGCCCAGCCCCTGCCCCGCGAAGCCCGGCCAGATGTCGGCGCGCTCCGCCTGCAGCCCGGCCGCCGTCACGGCGCCCGACACCATGCCCTGATAAGGCATCGGCAGCGGCTCGATCCCACCCTCGGCGTATGCCTCGGCCCATTTGTTGCGCACCATGCGGGCGGGCTTTCCCGTGACCGACCGCGACACCACCGTCCCCTGATCGTTGCCATCCACCAACGCCTGCTTCTGGAATGGGCGCAACCCGGCCTCCTCGGTGGCGAGGAAGGCAGTGCCGATCCAGGCCCCCTCGGCGCCCAGAATCATCGCCGCCGCCACCCCGCGCCCGTCGGCGATGCCGCCGGCACCCAGCACCGGCACCCGGCCGCCAACCGCGTCCACCACCTGCGGGATCAGCGCCATGGCGCCGATCGGCGAGTTGTGGCCGCCGCCGTCATGGCCTTGGGCCACGATGAGGTCGATGCCGGTCCGCGCCACGTTGACCGCATGGCGGGTGGCGCCCACCACGCACAGCACCTTGGTGCCGTTCGCGTGCAGCCGGTCGAGCCAAGGCTCCGGACTGCCGAGGCCGGCGGCGTACAGCGCCACGCGCTCCTCAATCACCACCTCCATCTGCGCTTCGAAGAATTCCTTGGACAGCAGCGGCGGGCCGTCGATGTCCGCTTGGTCGTGGTCGGCGATCGCTTCCATCTCCTGCTTGCTCAGTTCGGGCAGCCCCTCGCGCTCGAGGAAGGTCCGGGCGAACTGGCGGTGCTGCGGCAGCTGGTCGCGCGGCGAGACGCCCGCGTTGTCGCCGCTCGTCCCGCGCCGCACGGAGGCCGGCAGCAAGGTGTCGACGCCGAACGGCTTGTCGGTGAGCTCGCGGGTGCGCCGGATCCAGGCCCGGAGCTGGTTGGGGCCGCACGACGCGGCGCCCAGCACGCCCATGCCGCCCGCGTTGGAAACCGCCGCCGCCAGCTCCGGCGTGCTGGCGCGGCCCATGCCCGCGAGCAGGATCGGGTGGCGGATGCCGAGCAGGTCGCAGATGCGGGTGCGCAAGGGCATGGCGTTTCCTCGACGGAAACCGCACCCTTGCATTCCGGCGCGCGAATGGGAACGGTGCGGCGCCACACGGAGGCATCGCCATGTACATCGCCATGAATCGCTTCAAGGTCGTCCCGGGCGCGGAAAAGGACTTCGAAACCGTCTGGACCTCGCGCGACACGCATCTGCGCGACGTGCCGGGCTTCGTCGAGTTCCACCTGCTGCGCGGCCCCGAGCGCGACGATCACGTGCTGTATTCGTCCCACACGATCTGGCACGACTACGCGGCGTTCGAGGCGTGGACCACGTCCGAAGCGTTCCGCGCGGCGCATCGCGGAGCCGGCGGCAACAAGCCGCTCTATCTTGGCCACCCCGAGTTCGAGGGTTTCGAGGTGATCCAGACCGTCAAGCCGTGAGCGGGGCGAGCGCGGCGCGGCGCGGCTTCGGCCAGCGCGCGGCCACCGCCGGCAGCACCTCCTTGAGCAGCAATCGGGTCTGCCCGAGCATGTCCTCGTCGCCGGACGCGGCCGGGCGCAGGATGAACTTGGAAGCGCCCGCCTCCACGT
>CAXUIE010000219.1:1759-5151 GCA_964250825.1 uncultured Acidisphaera sp.
GGCGGCGATGCGCCCGACGATCGTCTCGGCGTCGCCCACCGCGAAGTAGCTCAACGGGTCGCGGCCAGTGCGTTTGTGGGAGCGGTCCATCGCGGGCCGCAGTGCCGGGTCATCGGGGCTGCCGAAGCGAAAGGAGAACGCCGCGCCGTAATGGTCGTCGTCGAGCGGCCGGTTCGCCTCGGCGGAGGCGCGGCGGATCGCGTCGATCACCGGCGCGGCTTCGGCGGGCGTCTCGCCGCCCGCCTGCCAGCCGGTGCCGAGCAGGGCGGTGCGCCGGATCGCGGCCTCCGAGCTGCCGCCGATCCACATGGGCAAATCGGGCTGCACCGGCTTGGGCGATATGGACGCGCCGGACAGGCGGAAGTGCCGCCCTTGGAAATCGACCCGGTCCTCGCGCCACAGGCGTCGGATGACCTCGAGCGCCTCGTCCGTGACACGGCCGCGCGTCGTCGTGTCAAGATGCATCGCCTGCCATTCCGGCCCGCGCGGGCTGCCGATGCCGAATGCCGGAAGCAGCCGCCCGCCGGACAGGAAATCCACCGTGGCGCATTGCTTGGCGAGCAGCACCGGATCACGCATCGCGAGCGACAGGACGTTGACGCCGAACTTGATCCGCTTCGTTCGGCCGGCGACCGCGGCCATCGTCGCCATGCATTCGAGGATAGGGCCGGTGCTGAGAAGCCGGTCGGTCTGCCAGATCGAGTCGGCGCCACCCTCCTCGCACAGATCGACCCAGCGCCAGAACGCGCCCGCGCCATCGAACGGGAACTCCATCAGGCCAAGCCCGACCGCGATGCTGCGCGCCATGCCAACGCTCTCCCGCTCTTGCCCCGTCATTCTCCGTGCATTCCGTTGGGAGCGACAGGGGGCTAGGTTCGCCCGGTTCGGGAAGGGGACGGATATGACCGAGATGCGCGTGGTGGCCAGCGGCCTGCGATTCCCGGAAGGGCCGGTGTGGATGAAGGACGGCTCGGTTCTCCTGGTCGAGATCGAGCGCGGCACCATCACCCGCGTCGCCGCCGATGGCGCCGTGAGCGTTCTCGCCGAAACCGGCGGAGGGCCGAACGGGCTCGCGATCGGGCCGGATGGGGCGATCTACGTTTGCAACAACGGCGGCTTCCGGTGGAACACCGAGCACGGCTTTCTCCGGCCCGTCGGCCAGTCCGCCGACTACCGGGGCGGGCGGATCGAGCGGGTCGATCCGGCGACCGGCTCCGTCCGCGTGCTGTACGACCGGTGCGGCGACCATCGGCTGAACGGGCCGAACGACATCGTGTTCGACCAGGCGGGCGGGTTCTACTTCACCGACCTCGGCAAGAGCCGCGAGCGCGACCGCGACCACGGCGCGGTCTACTACGCTCTTGCCGATGGCAGCCGCATCGTGGAGGTGGCGTTTCCGCTGCTGACACCGAACGGAATCGGGCTGTCGCCGGACGGGCGAGTGCTGTACGTGGCGGAAACCGAGACCGCGCGATTGTGGGCGTTCGACATCGAAGCGCCCGGGGTTGCGCGCAAGCGGGGCTTTCCGTCGCCGCACAATGGGCGGCTGGTCCAGGGCATCGGCGGCCTGGTCCGCTTCGACAGCCTGGCCGTCGAGGCGCGCGGGAACGTCTGCGTGGCCACCTTGCTCACCGGCTGCATCAGCGTGATCGCGCCCGGCGGCGGGCTGGTCCGGCAAGTGGGAACCGGCGACCCGTTCACCACCAACATCGGCTTCGGCGGCGGGGACAACAGGACCGCCTACATCACGCTTTCCGGCCGCGGCGAGCTGGTGGCGGTCCCCTGGGCCGAAGCGGGACTGCGGCTCGCGTTCGAGGCCTGACCGTCGCCGGCCCGGTTGATCGACCGTGACCGCAAAAAGCCTAGGACCAAGGCGAGGCGACGGAACGGTGGGGCTGCCGGGCGGTTGTGGCTAGCCGATACCCTGCCAGCCTTCAAGGAGCTGTGCCGTCATGTCGGCGTCGGAGACGAAGCGGCGTGTCCTCCTGGTCGAGGACGAGTTCCTGGTCCGGCTGACCCTGGCCGAGGCCCTGGCCGACGAGGGGCTTGACGTAGTGGAAGCGAACCGCGGCGCCGCGGCGTTGCCGCTGTTGGAAGCCGACGATCAGATCGTCCTGCTGCTCACCGACATCCAGCTGCCGGGCAAGCTCAACGGGCTAGAATTGGTCCGCCTCGCGCGCCGGCTCCGGCCCGACCTGCCGGCGGTCTACATGACGGGCCGCCCCGACACGATGGCGGGATCGACCGCGTCCGAGCGGGACGCGTTCATCGTGAAGCCCTATGTTCCGTCCGAGGTCACGGCGGCGGTCAGGCGGCTCACGGCGCCTGTATTGTAGGCGCGGGCGGCTGAACCCGCCCGCCGTTTGGCTGCTGCCGGACTTGGCGGAAAAGGTATGCTGGGCGGATGAGCCCGGTCTTTGTTTTTCAGCTGACCCTTGGGTTGCTTGCCGTGGCCGGAGTGCTGGCGCTGGTCGCCCGCCGGCTGCGTGTTCCTCCCGCGGCGGTTTACGTGATCGGCGGCATGGCGCTCGCCGTCATCCCGGGGGTGCCGCAACTCGTGGTGGACCCGGCGCTGATCCTGGCGCTGTTCCTCCCGCCGCTCTTGCAGGCGAGTGCCTTCTTCACGGTTTGGCGCGATTTCCGCGCCAACCTCCGTCCGATCCTGCGGCTCGCGATCGGCTGCGTCGTCTTCAGCACGTTTCTGGTCGGCATGGTGACGAAGTGGGCGGTGCCG
Source organism: uncultured Acidisphaera sp. (assembly GCA_964250825.1). Lineage (GTDB taxonomy): Bacteria > Pseudomonadota > Alphaproteobacteria > Acetobacterales > Acetobacteraceae > CAVWQV01. The sequence goes on from CAXUIE010000219.1 coordinate 4,494, forward strand.
ACGCTGCCCTGGGCCGCGTGCTTCGCCCTTGGGGCGATCATCTCGCCGCCCGACGCGGTGTCCGCCGCCTCCGTGCTGGAGCGGCTGCGCATCCCGCGCCGGCTTCGCACGATCCTGGAAGGCGAAAGCCTGGTCAACGACGCGTCCGGCCTGGTGCTGTATCGGTTCGCCGTCGCCGCGGCGCTTACCGGATCGTTCTCGGCCGCGCCGGCCGCAGCCACGTTCTTGTATGTCGCGGCGGCAGGGATCGCCATTGGCCTCGCCTGCGGGCGCGCCGTCACCTGGCTCACGAGCCGGCTGCATGACGTAAACCTGGAGATCGCCGCGAGCTTCCTGATCGCCTGGGCGAGCTACATGGCGGCCGAAGCGGTTGGGGCGTCGGGCGTGCTGTCCACGGTGGCGTGCGGCCTGACGATGGGTTGGACGCAGCACGCCAGCGTGAGCTCGCGCACCCGATTGCAGTCGCGGGTGACGTGGGGCTTCGCGGTGTTCGTGATGGAAGCCCTGGTGTTCTTGCTGATCGGCCTGTCGCTGAACGGCGTGCTGGCCCGGCTCGGGCCCGGGCGCGCGTTAGCGCTGCTGCCGCTTGGCCTCGTTACAACCGCCACCCTTGTCGTGGCCCGGTTCGCCTGGACCTACCCGGCGGTCTACCTGCCCA
>CAXUIE010000219.1:5161-5912 GCA_964250825.1 uncultured Acidisphaera sp.
CCCTGGCTGCTTCCCCGTCGCTTGCGCGCGAGCGACCCTGCCCCGCCATTGTCGGCAACGCTCATCACGTCTTGGGCGGGGATGCGGGGCGTGGTCAGCCTCGCACTCGCCTTGGCGCTGCCGGAGCGCTTTCCCGGACGGGACCTCATCCTGTTCCTCACCTTCGTCGTGATCCTGATCACGGTTCTGGCGCAGGGGACGACGCTCGGGCCGATGATCCGGTGGCTCCGCGTGGCGCAGCCCGCGGATCGGGACGGCTTGCCACCGGAGGCGCGCGCCCGCGTGGAGCTCGAGCGCGCCTCCTTGCGCTTGATCGAGCAACGGGCCGATGACGAGATCGTGGGGCCGATCGCGCGCGACCTGGTGACTGAGTTCCGCGAGCGCACCGGCAACACGGTCCGCCTGCACCAACTCGGCGGGGCGGTGCGGGCGGAGCGCATTGCACGCCTTTCCCTCCGGTTGGAGGCGATCGGCGCGAGCCGTGTCCAGCTGCTCGCGATGCACCGCGCGGGTGACATCCACGACGACGTGCTGCAGGTGCTGGAGCAGGAGCTCGATCTCGAGGAGCTCCGGTTTCGCGAGCTGCTGGAGCACTGACCTACGAGGGCTGCTTCTCCCCCGGACGAGGAGCCGGATGCGGCACGGCGCGGGCAGACGGCGGTGGGGAAGCCGGGCGGACGGGGCGCGGCGCGTGAGCCGTCACCTGCGGCGTCGGACTAGCCGCAAGCGGCGGGCGGGGACGCTCCAACAC
>CAXUIE010000220.1:0-5620 GCA_964250825.1 uncultured Acidisphaera sp.
GCCCTCCCACCCGCCGGAAAGGGGCCTCAAGGCAGGGCACGACTGGGATCTGCAGGCGCTGCGCTGGCTCGACGAGCTCGGCTATGAGGAAGCCTGGATCGGCGAGCACCACACCGCCCCCTGGGAGCCGCACCCCGCCCCCGATCTCCTGATCGCGCAGGCGCTGCTGCAGACCAAGCGCATCCGCATCGGGCCGGGCGGCTTCCTGCTGCCCTACCATCACCCCGCCGAGCTCGCCAACCGGGTCGCCATGCTCGACCATCTCTCCGAGGGGCGGCTCAATTTCGGCGTGGCGGCGTCCGGGCTGCCGAGCGACTGGGCGATGTTCCACGTCGACGGCATGGGCGGCGTCAACCGCGAGATGACCCGCGAGGCGCTCGACATCATCCTGCGCATGTGGAGCGACGAGCCGCATTTCGACTATGACGGCCAGTTCTGGAAGGTCGCCAAGCCGCAGACGATGTTCAACTTCCTCAAGCCGCACCTCCGCCCGTTGCAGCGGCCGCATCCGCCGATCGGCGTCGCCGGGCTTTCCAAGAACTCGGACACGCTCAAGATGGCGGGCGAGCACGGCTACATGCCGCTCAGCCTTAACCTCAACCCGGCCTACGTGTCGACCCATTGGGACGCGGTCGAGACGGGTGCGCGCAAGGGCGGCCGGGTGGCGGACCGCAACGATTGGCGGATGGTGCGCGAGGTGTTCGTGGCCGACACCGACGAGGAAGCGATGCGCTTGTCGTCCGGCGCGATGATGGGCCGGATGATGCGGGAGTATTTCCTGCCGCTGCTCGGCAATTTCGGCTTCCTCGACTACCTCAAGCACAAGCCCGACGTGGCCGACAGCGACGTGACGCCGGAATACTGCGCCCGCCACAACTGGCTGGTCGGCTCGCCCCGCACGGTCGCCGAGCGGCTGGAGCAGGTTTACGCGGATGTCGGCGGGTTCGGCACCTTGCTGGTGTTCGGCTTCGACTACGGCGAGAACCCGCAGGCTTGGCGCAACTCGCTCCGGCTGCTGGCCGACGAAGTGCTGCCGCGCGTGCGACACCTCACGCCGGCCCCGGCGGCGGCCGCCGCGGAGTAGGGGAACCTGGCAAGGGGCGGCCCTCGGCGCCGCCCGACGCCGGTTCCGCCGCTCAACGGGGTGCCCTCCGGCTCGCAACGCGGTTTCCGGGCCGATTCATGTCGCCGAGACTTGGTTGACCCTGCTGGGACCGAGAAAATCGTTGCGATAGGCCACGAGCTCGGGGTGCAGCATGGTGCCTTCTCACTCATGCGGGCGCCCCATGCAGTATTCTGGTGAGACGGATGCATCTTGATCCAAACGAAGCCGAACAGGCGTTGTTCGAACACCGCGATCTTCGCCCGGGGCGTTTGAAACAGCGGCGGGGATAGAACAAGCGAAGGTGAACTGGACTAGCGGCGAACTTGCTGCATTTCACGTTTAAAGGACGAGAACCCATGCAGAAAGACGATAACGAAGGACGCGCCGCGTCCGTCAGCCGCAGAGGTTTCCTCAGCGCGACCGCTTCGACGGCGGCACTCCCTCTCGTCGGTGCTGGTCCCGCGAGCCCAGCCTCGGCCCAGGCGCCCGCGACGGCGCCGGATCCGCTCGCCGCAATCGACATGAGCCTGTCGATCAACGGCGAGATCCATCGCGTCGGCCTTGACGTCCGTACCACGCTGCTGGACGCGCTGCGCGACCACATCGGCCTGACCGGCTCCAAGAAGGGCTGCGACCACGGCCAGTGCGGCGCCTGCACGGTCCACCTCGACGGGCAGCGCGTCCTGGCCTGCCTGACGCTCGCCGTCGCGGCGCAAGCCCGAGAGATCACCACGATCGAGGGGCTGGCGCGCGCCGACGGCCCGTTGCACCCGATGCAGCAGGCCTTCGTCGACAACGACGGCTTCCAGTGCGGCTACTGCACGCCAGGGCAGATCATGTCGGCGATCGGCTGCGTGCAGGAGGGCCACGCCGGCAACGACGATACGATCCGGGAATCCATGAGCGGCAATCTCTGCCGATGCGCCGCCTACCCGAACATCGTGGCGGCCGTCCGGCAAGCCAAGACCGCGATGGAGGGCTGAGCCGATGCGCCCCTTCCTTTATGACCGCGCCACCTCCAGCGACCTCGCCGCAAGGACGGTTCAGGCCGCCGTCACCAATGCGCCCCTGGTTCAGGGCCGCGCCCCAGCCGAGTATATCGCCGGCGGCACGACCTTGCTCGACTTGATGAAGCTCGACGCGATGCAGCCCGCTCGCGTGATCGACCTTTCGCCTTTGACCAAGGGCAATGGCGCCATCAGGGTATCCGATCAGGGCCTGAAGCTCGGCGCATTGGTCAAGATGTCGGCCGCCGCGGATCACCCGGACATCATCAAGTCGTACCCCGTGCTGGCGCAAAGCCTCACGCTTGCGGCGAGCGCGCAGTTGCGCAACATGGCCTCGCTCGGCGGCAACGTCCTGCAACGTACCCGTTGTAATTACTTTCGCGACACGTCCTGGTCCGCCTGCAACAAGCGCAATCCCGGATCGGGCTGCGCGGCGCTCGACGGCGTCAACCGGCAGCACGCGATCGTGGGGGTGAGCCCGGACTGCATCGCCACCTATCCGGGCGACTTCGCCCAGGCATTGATGGCGCTGGACGCGACGGTGGACATCGTGGGTGCGGCAGGCTCGCGCACGATCGAGTTCACGTCCTTGCACAAGCTCCCCGGCTCGACCCCGCATGTCGAGACAAGCCTGGCATCCGGCGACCTGATCACCGGCTTCACCGTCCCGGCGGGCCCTTGGACCCGCCGATCGCTCTACCTGAAGATCCGCGATCGGCAATCCTACGAGTTCGCCCTCGCGTCGGCCGCGATTGCCCTCGACCTCGATCAAGGCACGGTGCGGCAAGCCCGCATCGCGCTCGGCGGCGTCGCCACGGTGCCGTGGCGGGCGCGGGAGGCGGAAGCAGCACTCGCCGGCAAGCCGCTCGACGAGGCCGCCGCCACCAACGCGGCCCGCATCGCCTTCGCGGGCGCCGAACCCCGCGAGCACAACGCCTACAAGGTGGCGCTCGGCCAACGAACCGTGGTGCGCGCCCTTCTGCAAGCCGCAGCCTTGGAGGGCTGAGCATGACCGATGCCGCACCCGCTCCCAAGGCCAACATGGGGCAACCGATCCCGCGCGTTGGCGCGCGGGCCAAAGTCACCGGCTTGGCGATGTACGCTTCCGACTTCGCTTTGCCCGATGTCGCCTACGCGTTCCTGCTCAGCAGCCCGATCGCCAAGGGTCGCATCAAGTCGTTCGACCTCAGAGAGGCTCGCGCCCTGCCGGGCGTGCTCGACATTCTGACGCACGAGAACATGGGCGACGCAATCAAGCCGGTGAGGTTCTTCACCAATGGCGGCCCGGCTTCCAACTCGGTGGTGCCGCTCGGCTCGCCGGAGATCGCCTACGCCGGCCAGACGATCGCCGTGGTCCTGGCGAACAGCTACGAAGTGGCGCGCGACGCCGCGCATCGGATTGTTGTCGATTATGCTATCGACGGGCCCGCCGCGACGTTCGGATCGCCGGGCACGGTGGACCAGGAACTCGCGACACAGAACAAGAAGCACGACGACCCCAAGGTGGGTAATTTCGCGGAAGCGTTCGCCAGCGCGCCCGTGAAGATCGAGACGAGCTATTCCACCCCGACCCAGCACCATAATCCGATCGAGCTGTTCGCCACCCAGTGTTCCTGGAACGGCCCGCAACTCACGATTCACGAACCCAGCCAAAACGTTTACGGCATCAAGAACGGCGTGGCGGCGCAGCTTGGCATCGATGCGAGCCGGATTCGCGTGATCAGCCCATTCATCGGCGGCGCTTTCGGTTCCAAAGGCAGCCTGACGCAACGGACCGCGATCGTCGCGATCGCGGCTCGGAAGCTAGGTCGGCCGGTGAAACTGGTGCCGACCCGCGAGCAGGGCTTCACGGTCGCGACCTACCGGGCCGAAACCCGCCACGCAATCAAGCTCGGCGCGACCCGCGACGGCAAGTTGCAGGCGTTGAGCCACGAAGGCTTCGAGGTGACGTCGCGCCCCGACCCGTACGCGGTTGCCGGGACGGACGCCTCGACGCGCATGTACGCCTGCCCGAACATCGTGAGCAACGTCACCATCGTTCGGGCCGACCGCTCGACGCCGGGCTTCATGCGCGCGCCGGCCGAGACGCCGTATTTCTTCGCGCTCGAAAGTGCGGTGGACGAGCTCGCCGTGGCGCTGGCGATGGACCCGATCGAATTACGCCGGGTCAACGACACGATGAAGGAGCCGATCAAGGGCCTGCCGTATACAAGCCGGACCCTGATGCCGTGCTTCGACCAGGCGGCCGAGGCCTTCGGCTGGTCGAAGCGCACGTCGCAGCCGGGCTCGATGCGCGACGGCGACTGGTTGATCGGCTGGGGCTGCGCCACGTCGGCCTACCCCACTCAAATGGCCCCGGCCGCCGCTCGCGTCACCCTGTTCCCCGACGGGACGGCGCGGGTCGAGACCGCGAGTCACGAGATCGGCAACGGCATCTACACGGTGGCCGCCCAAATGGCCGCCGAGCGCCTCGGCTTGCCGGTCGAGAAGGTGACGGTGCTGCTCGGCGACACGCGGCTGCCGCCGGCCCCGGTCGCAGGAGGATCGATCTCGACGGCGAGCGTGTGCTCCGTGGTGGCGCAGGCCTGCGACGCGATCCGCAGCAGGCTGGGCAACGATCCAACGCCGACCGTCGATCTTGTGGCGGCCCTCAAGGATCGCGGGCTCGGCGCGATGGAGGAGTACGCCGAGTGGGTGCCGCACGGCGCGCCCAAGGACGCCATGCAGATGCTCTACAAGGGCGCCGCTCAGCCGATCGGCGGCGCCAAGCTGCCGGACCGGATGCAATTCGCCTTCGGGGCGCAGTTCGTTGAGGTTCGGGTGAACGCGCGGACGCGTGAGATCCGGGTGCCTCGCATGGTCGGCGCCTTCGCGGCCGGCCGGATCATGAACACCCGCACCGCCCGCAGCCAATACATGGGCGGCATGATCTGGGGCATCGGCTCGGCGCTGCATGAGCAAACCGAGATCGACCGGAATGCGGCGCGCTATGTCAACACCAACCTGGCCGACTATTTGGTGCCGGTGAACGCCGACGTGGTGGACGTGCAGGTCATCCTGGTTCCCGAGGAGGACAGGCTGGTCAACCCGCTCGGCATCAAGGGCATCGGCGAGATCGGCATCGTGGGCACCTCCGCCGCCGTCGCCAACGCGATCTACCATGCGACGGGGCAGCGGCTGCGCGATCTACCGCTCCGGATCGACAGCCTCGTCGCAGGCGCCTGACGCCGCGCTGATAAGCCGCGGGGGGTGGCGTGCGCCCACCTCCCGCGCGGGCGCGCGCCGCGGGCGAACGCGAGCGCGATGACATCGTGCGGGCGGCCCGGCGGGAGGCGGACGACATCCGCCGCCGGGAGCAGTTCCTGCTCGAGCAGTCGGAGGCGCTGCGCACCCGGGCCGAGTCCGACCTGGAGGTCGAGCTGGCCGACCGGCGGGCCGAGGCCGAGAGGCTGGAGGGTGAACGTCTGGAGGGCGCCCAGGAGGCGACCCGCAAGCTGGTCGAGGAGGC
>CAXUIE010000220.1:5630-5910 GCA_964250825.1 uncultured Acidisphaera sp.
CGCGGAGGATGGCGTCCGCCATCCTCCAGCTCGGGCGCGCGACGCTGACCGCAAGGCACGCGTGACGCGACGCTGGTATGGCTAGTTGCCGGCAGCGGCAACGGTCGGGCCGCCGTTGAGTTTCAAGCTGGCTAGGCGTGTCCTCTCCCACCGATCGACTATTTCGGCGTTTGCCCGCCCCTCAAGGATTTTGGCTCGAAACAAACGACATCATCGCGAACCATCGCGTCGAATGCGTCGCGGCCAATTCCGAGGTGCCGCTGAAGCACGTCCCAGCTAT
>CAXUIE010000221.1:0-3943 GCA_964250825.1 uncultured Acidisphaera sp.
GCGCAAGGTGGGCGGCCCATGCACCACGAGCGGGGGCGCCAAGCCGCGCAGCCGCTCGGCCGCCGCCGCGCTGGGCAGCGCCAGCAACTCGCCGTCGGGGGTCAGGATCGCCGCGCGCCCGTGCCCGGCGACGACCGATGGGATGTCGGCGGACGCGCTCAGCTCTTGATCAACCGCGTGAAGTCCGACCAATGCTCGACCTTGAAGGCTCGGATGTCATGGACGGCGGACGGGAACCAGCGCAAGGCTTTGAGGCCCGCGATGGCTCCGACAGCCGATAGTCGACCTCCTCGCCGCTCTCGACGACCCTGATGCGCGTCAGCCGATCTCCGTCGGGGAGCGTGGCCCCCGCCTCGACGATGTCATAAACCGGCCCCACTCGGCCGAAGCGACGCCAGGTGCCAACGAGCTGTTCGGGTTCAATCATTGCCGCGGTCCGTGCTTTTCCGGTCTTATAGCACGCGCCGGCCTTCGTGATTGACCAAGCCCCCCCGCGTTTCTAGCTTCCGGCCATGGCGTTGTTACGAACCGAACGGGAGGCTCAGGCGCTGCCCAGGGCGTGGCCGTTCGAGGAAGCGGGAAAGCTGCGCGACCGCATGGCGGCCTCCGGAAAGCGGGAGGCTTTGTTCGAGACCGGCTACGGTCCGTCTGGATTGCCGCATATCGGCACCTTTGGCGAGGTGGCGCGGACGAGCTGGGTCCGTCGCGCCTTCGCCGAGCTGACCGGGCTGCCCTCGCGTCTCGTCGCGTTCAGCGACGACATGGACGGCCTCCGCAAGGTGCCGGACAACGTGCCCAACCGCGCGATGCTGGCCGAGCACCTCGGCAAGCCGCTGACGCGCATCCCCGATCCGTTCGGCACCCATGAAAGCTTCGGCGCGCACAACAACGCGCGGCTGCGCAGCTTCCTCGACGGATTCGGCTTCGACTACGAGTTCGCCTCGGCCACCGAGTACTACGCATCCGGCCGGTTCGACGCCGCACTCACCCAATTGCTCGCCAACTACGACGCGGTCGTCGCCGTGATCCTGCCCACGCTCGGCCCCGAGCGCCGCGCCACCTACGCGCCCGTGCTGCCGCTGCATCCGCGCACCAGCCAGGTCATGCAGGTCAAGCTGGACGGCGTCGACCCGGAGGCGGCCACCGTGCGCTGGACCGATCCCGCGACCGGCGAGCGCTTCGAGACGTCGGTGCACGGCGGGGCCGCCAAGCTGCAGTGGAAGGCCGATTGGGCGATGCGCTGGCATGCGCTCGGCGTCGACTACGAGATGTCGGGCAAGGATTTGATCGACAGCGTGCGCCTGTCCTCGCGCATCTGCCGCATCCTCGGCAGCGCGCCCCCCGAAGGCTTCACCTACGAGCTGTTCCTGGACGAGCACGGCCAGAAGATCAGCAAGTCCAAGGGCAACGGCCTGTCGGTCGAGGACTGGCTGCGCTATGCCCCGCCCGAGGCGCTGGCGCAATTCATGTTCAACGCGCCGCAACGGGCCAAGCGGCTCGACTTCGACGTGATCCCGCGCGCGACGGACGACTATATCGCCAACGCCGCCCGCGAAGCCGCGGGAGGCGAGGCGGAGCAACGGGCGAACCCAGCCTGGCACATCCACGGCGACCGGCCGGCCCAGGGGCAGTCGCGGTCGCAATCGCCCGTTTCGTTCGCGATGCTGCTCAACCTCGCCAGCGTGGCCAACGCCGAGACGCCGGAAGTCCTGTGGGGCTTCATCCGCCGCTACCGGGCCGACGCAGATCCGGCGGCGATGCCATTCCTCGATCGCCTGGTGCATCACGCGCTCAGCTACTACCGCGATTTCGTGCGACCGACGAAGCGCTACCGCCTCCCCTCGGCGGCCGAGCGGGCCGCGCTCGCGGACCTGGCGGAAACCCTGCGCGGCTTCGACGCCACGCCGGACGCCGAGGCCCTACAGAACATCGTGTTCGAGGTCGGCAAGCGGCACGGCTTCGCCGGCAACCTTCGCGCCTGGTTTGGCTGCCTTTACCAGGTGCTGCTCGGCCAGCAGGAAGGGCCCCGCTTCGGCGGCTTCGTCGCGCTCTACGGCGTCGGCGAGACCACCGCGCTGATCGACGCCGCGCTGAGCCGCTCGGCCGACGCGGCCTGATATACGAGGCTCGGTTGGGGGGAACCGCCAAGAGCTACGTCCGCCACTTGCCGGCGGCGCTGGGAGTGGGGCTGCTATGCGGCGCCATCTACGTGGTGCAGCGCGAGTTCCGCCATCTCAGGGTGGACGACATCGCGGTGGCGATCCACGCCATCCCGATGCGGGCGCTCGTCGTGTCGTTCGCCTTCACCGTGGTTTCCTACGGGGTGCTGACCTTCTACGACCGGCTCGGCACCATCTACGCCGGCCACAAGGTCTCGTATGCGCGCGTGGCCTTCGCCTCGTTCTGCGCCTACGCCTTGTCGCACAATCTGGGTTTCGCGGCCGTCTCGGGAGCGGCCGTGCGTTATCGGCTTTACGCGCATTGGGGCTTGTCGGCGGTCGAGATCGCCAAGACGGTCGCGTTCTGCTCGCTCACCTTCGGCCTTGGCGGCATGGTGCTGGGCGGCGCCATCCTGTTCTGGGAGCCGAGCTCCATACCGTTCTTCGGCCAGCACCTGCCGTCAGCGGTGATGTACGCCGTGGGCGCTCTGTTCTGGGCGATCGTGGCGGGCTACGTGACCCTCTCGCGGGTGCTCGGCGCCGTGCGGGTGTTCGGCCACGTGGTCGAGTTGCCGGGATGGCGGATGGCGGTGATCCAGGTCCTTCTGGCGACCGCCGATGTCGCGGTGACCGCGACGATCTTCTTTGCGCTGCTGCCGGGCGCGCCCGGGCTGACCTGGCTCAAGTTCCTGGGCGTCTACGTCGCGTCCTACACGGCGGGCCTCTTGGCCAATCTTCCGGGCGGCATCGGCGTGTTCGATACCGCCATGCTGCTCGGCCTGTCGCCCTGGCTCGGGGCGCCGGACATCGTGGGGGCGATCCTCGTGTTCCGCCTTTACTATTATGTGATCCCGCTGTTCCTCGCCGGCGGCCTGTTCGCCGGCAACGAGATCCTGCTGCGGGGCGGGACGATGTTCCGCTCGGTCAACTCGTTCGGCCGCTGGAGCGAGCCCGACTTCACGGTCGCCGCCCTCGCCGGCGCGGTGGCGCTTTGCGGCGTGATGCTGCTCTCGCTCGGCGTGCTCGCGCCGACCCCCGATTTCTCCTGGATCGATCCGGACCTGGCCGATTTCGCAAGCGAAGCCGGGCAGTTCGTCCCATCCCTGATCGGCGCGGCCCTGCTCGTGCTGGCCAACGGCTTGTCGCAGCGGGTCAATCTCGCCTGGGGCGCGACCTTGGTCATGCTGATGGGGGGGGCGGCGTTCACCGTGGCGCAAGGCGAGGGTTTTTGGATCGCTGGCGTTCTCGTCGTCGCCATCATGCTGGTGGCGCCGTTCCGCTCCTGCTTCTACCGGCACGCCCGCCTTTTGAGCGGGCCGCTGCAGGCCTCGACGGCGGTGCCGCTGCTGGCGCTCATCGTCTGCGTTCTCGCGCTCGCCGGGTTCGAACGGCACGTGCGGTTCCTCGCCGACGACAGCTGGTGGAAGGTGGTGCTGTCGCGCGACGTGCCCGATTCGCTGCGGGCCACGGTGGCGCTGACGGTGGCGTTGGCGCTGGCCGCCATGTGGCGGCTGATCCGGCCCGGCCGGGTCGCCTGGCTGCCGTGGAACCCGGAAGCCCGCCGCCGGCTGCTCATGCTCGGGGGCAAGCCGCCGGCCGACGCGGACGGCGTGGTCTGGGGCGAGGCGGAGCTTGCCGGCATCGCGTTCCGTCGCTGCGGCCGCATCCTCCTGGCCCTTGGCGACCCCGCCGGCCCGGCGAGCGACCGGGTTTAGGCGATCTGGCGGATGCGCGATCTGGCTCCGCCGGAAGGCCTTGCTCCTGCCGTTTGGCGCGCGGGATCG
>CAXUIE010000221.1:4000-4483 GCA_964250825.1 uncultured Acidisphaera sp.
CTTGCCGCGTGGCCCCGACGGCCTTCCCACGCCGGAAACAGGGGCGGAGCCGGGAGGCACCACGCAATACCTGGTTTGCGTGGCCGAACGCGACCTGTCGATCCTGCTGCCAATGCTTCCCCACTTTCCAGCCAACGAGGACGCGCCCGCCTCCGCCGCCGCCGAGTAGCGGGCGGAACCCGCTTCGGTGACGGCGGTTTTGACCGCAACGGAAGGAGCGCCGGCCATGCGGTTGCTGGACGAGGTGATTGACGAATGGCGGGCCGAGGCGCCCGAGGACGCGGCACCGCTCGCCAGCGCCCTGCGCGACCTGCTCGGAGGGCGGCGTGGCAATCTCGAGCAACTCGGGGCGCAGTTCACCCACGCGGGCTTGGGCGACGTCATGGGCTCCTGGGTCGCGGACGGGGTTGTCCCGCTGCCGGTCGAGTCGGGCAAGCTTCGGGACGTGCTTGGGGCCGAGCGGGTCGGCGCTCTCGCGACCGT
>CAXUIE010000221.1:4493-5875 GCA_964250825.1 uncultured Acidisphaera sp.
GAGGACGCGTTTCTCGCCGCGCTCGCTCGCCACCTGCCGGGCGTGATCCGCCGCATGACGGACCGCGAGCCAACCTGAGCGCGCGCGAGCCTGCTTCCCCGCGCGCTCCAAGCTGGGGCGAGAGGCGCGCGGCTCGCAATCGCTATAACCACCTGACCCCTGATCCGCTCGCGCCAGTCCTGCGAAGGCGGGAATCCAGATGTCTTGCCTGGGGAGTTCCGTTCCATACCCGTGTGGGTTTCGGCTTTCGCGGGAATGACATTCGAGTGGCGACAGCGGGCGAGCGGCTGTGTAAGCGCGCGGTCACCTATTGCTGCTAAGCCGCGTTGGGAAACCATCGGAGTTCGCGCGCATGAGTTCGACCGTCGGCACGACGCGCATCACCGAAGGCTTGCCGTATCCGTTGGGCGCGACCTGGGACGGGCTCGGCGTCAACTTCGCCCTGTTCTCCGCCTTCGCCACCAAGGTGGAGTTGTGCTTGTTCGACGCGCGGGGCCAGCGGCAGCTCGGTTGCGTCGAACTGCCGGAGTTCACCGACGAGGTGTGGCACGGCTATCTGCCCGACGCGCGCCCCGGGACGGTCTACGCGTATCGGGTGCATGGCCCGTATGATCCCGCCAGCGGCCATCGTTTCAACCACAACAAATTGCTGCTGGATCCCTACGCCAAGGCGTTGGTCGGGCAGTTGCGCTGGGGGCCGGAGGTGTTCGGCTACACGCTCGAATCGAAGGATGACCTCAGCTTCGACGAGCGCGACAGCGCGGACTTCGTGCCCAAGTGCCGCGTCATCGACCCCGCCTTCACCTGGGGCCGCGACCAGCCGCCCCGCGTGACGGCCGAACGCACCGTCATCTACGAGGCGCACGCGCGGGGGTTCACCAGGCGCCACCCGGCCGTGCCGGAGGCGTTGCGGGGCACGTTCGCCGGCCTCGCGACCAAGGAGGTGGTGGACTACATCCGCGGCTTGGGCGTGACGGCGGTGGAACTTCTGCCGGTGCACGCCTTCGTCAATGACAGCCTGCTGCTCGACAAGGGGCTGACGAACTACTGGGGCTACAACACGATCGGCTTCTTCGCCCCCGATCCGCGCTACTCCGCCACCGGCTCGACGGGCGAGTTCAAGGCGATGGTGGCGCACCTGCACAGCGCCGGCCTCGAAGTGATCCTCGACGTCGTCTACAATCATAGCGCCGAAGGCAACGAGCGCGGGCCGACCCTGTCGTTCCGCGGCATCGATAACGCATCGTATTATCGGCTGCTGCCCGACAAACGCCATTACATCAACGACACCGGGACCGGGAACACGATCAATCTGTCGCATCCGCGCGTGCTGCAGATGGTGACGGACAGCCTGCGCTACTGGGTGCAGGAGATGCACGTCG
>CAXUIE010000222.1:0-5864 GCA_964250825.1 uncultured Acidisphaera sp.
GGGGGCTCCATTCCGTTTGCAAATCTGCGCCGCCTCACCCCCGGCCGCCCGGGCGCGCCGCGCCGCGCGCGCGCCCGAGTCGCCGCGGACTCGCACCCCCGCATTTCGCTCGGCCAAGGAGACACGGTGATCTTTAGCAGCCGGGTGATTCCCGGCAATGAGCGGGCGATCGGCGCCGTGCAGGACAACCTGATCCGGCGCGGCGTGCGGTTGATGACCGACGCCGACCATCTGGTGCATGTCTCGGGGCATCCGGCGCGCGACGAATTGCGCAAGATGTATAGGCTCGTTCGGCCCCGATACGCGGTGCCGGTGCATGGCGAATGGCGGCATCTCTCGGCGCATGCCGCGCTGGCGCAGGAGGCTGGCGCCACGCCCGTGCTGCTCGAGGATGGCGACATCCTTCAGCTCGCGCCCGGCCGCGCCGAGGTGATCGACAGCGCGCCGGTCGGCCGGCTCGTGCTCGATGGCACCCGGCTGGTGCCGCTCACCGGGCGCGTGCTTTCGGCGCGCCGACGAATGCTGTTCAACGGCGTGGTCGTGGCCAGCCTGGCGGTGGACGAGGCGGGCCGTCTCCGCGGGCGTCCCCAGATCAGCGCGCCCGGTTTGTTCGACGCCGAGGATCCGGAGAACGAGCGCATCGCCGGCGAGTTCGCGACGGCACTCGCCGACCTGCCGGCCCCGCTTCGGCTGGAGGACGCAGCGCTCCTCGATGCCGCGAAGGCGGCGCTGCGTCGCGCGATCGGCCGGCGCGTGCAGAAGCGGCCCCTCGTGGACGTCCACCTCCTGCGCGTGTGAGCCGGCGTGAACTGGTTCACCGGATGCGTGCTTTACGTGCTGATCTGGTGGACAACGCTGTTCGCTGTCCTGCCGTTCGGGGTGCGCCCGACCGAGACGGCAGATCAGCGCACCGGATGGCGCGGGGCACCCGATCGCCCTCGCATGGCGGTCAAGGCCGCCACCACCACCATTATCTCGGCTGTCTTATGGGTGTTTCTTTACCTGCTGATTAGCAGTAGCTGGCTCAGCTTCCGTCACGGCTGGCTGGCACTGCCTCCGGATTAGGCGGAAAAATCCAAGGCGAGCAGGGCGGCCCATTTTGTGGGCAGAATAGGGCGGCGCGGCGAGTATTTCGTCATTGCACCACATTTTTTTGCTGGACAGAATGCGGTCCGAGCAGGAATCATCACGGTCAGGCTGAGGGTTGGCCCTCGCCTGCCGTGTGACTAGCGTTTCCTCCCTAAACTTGGCCCTACACGCCTTTGGCGTGCAGGGCCTTTTTCTTGTTACAGCCTCGCTCAATCTAAGTCACCTTGAGTTCAAAGCGGACACAGTGTTTCACGAAAAGTTTATACAAACTCTTTATTGTGCCTTGGTTCAACCGACAGGTTTATTCGGCCGGCGTCAGTTCCCGGTGAGCGAACGGCCGGTGCGGGTGGACGATCTTACGTGCTGCCGCGCGCTCTTCGCGGCTTGGGTGTTTTCCTACCACGTCCGGCTTCAATTGGGGGCCGGTTCGCTTTGGCCGTTGGACGGCGCCGTCGCGCGCGGATATCTGGGCGTGGACGCCTTCTTCCTGCTGTCGGGCATGGTGCTCGCGCACTCTCACCCGGCGCTGCCGCGCGAATTCTCCGCCGCCCGGCGTTTCTGGCTGAAGCGCCTGCTTCGGATCTATCCAGTCCATCTCGCGACCACGCTTCTGCTGGCGGGCGTGGTCCTGTTCGGCGGGGCCGTTGGACTGACGCCCCGCGATCCCGGCCGGTTCGGCGGCGGGGAGCTCGCCCGCCATCTGCTCCTCCTGCACGGCTGGGGGTTTAGCGGGCGCTGGGCATGGAATTATCCGTCCTGGTCGATCAGCACGGAATGGGCGGGGTACCTTGCGTTCCCGTTACTGTGGTTGCTGCTGCGCCAAGCGTCCGTGAGCGCGTGCTCGCTGGTCCTGTTGGCAATGGCGGCTGCGTTGGCCTGGGTGGATCTTTCCAGCGGCGCGGTCGGCCTCAACCTGACATTCGAGGGCGCGCTCGCCCGCTTCTTTCCTGAGTTCGTGGCCGGCATCGCGGCAGCCCGGCTGGCCGTGCTGCTCCATCCCCGGATCAGCGCCGGCTTGCTCACCGGCGCGGGCCTGGCCCTGGCTGGAGCCGCCCTGGCGATCGGTCGGGACTGGCTCGTCGTTGCCGGAATGTGGCTGGTCCTGGCCGGTCTGCTGGTGGCGGCGCGGCGGGGACGGTCGGCGGTGCTGGCAAGGGTGCCGTTGCTACGATCGTTCGGCGATATGTCCTTCGCGTTCTACATGAGCTTCGCCGTGGTGGAGACCGTGCAGGCCTTTGTCTGGCGGCGCGCGGGCGTGGCACCGGCTGATCAGGAGATGCTGTTCATCGGCGCTACCGGCGCCCTCACCCTGGGCCTGGCACTTCTGCTCCGCGCGTTGGTCGAGCGGCCCGCGCTGCGCTGGAGCCGCTCCCTGGCGACGCGCGCCCCGGGCGGTTAGGGTCCGGCCCCGACGAACGAGGACGCAACCGATGCGCTTGTCACAGGGCCTGGTGCCCACCTTGAAGGAGACACCCGCCGAGGCGCAGATCGCCTCCCATCGACTTATGCTTCGCGCGGGCCTGGTCCGGCAGACCTCGGCCGGCATCTACGCCTGGCTGCCGTTGGGCTATCGCGTGCTGCGCAACATCGAGCACGTCGTCCGCGCCGAGCAGGACGCGGCGGGCGCGCAGGAACTGCTGATGCCGACGATCCAGCCGGCCGAGCTGTGGCGCGAAAGCGGGCGCTACGAGGATTACGGCAAAGAGATGCTCCGCATCAGGGACCGGCACGACCGCGAGATGCTGTACGGCCCGACCAACGAGGAGATGATCACCGATTTGATGCGTCAGTCGGTGAAGTCGTACCGGGAGCTGCCGCAGATCCTGTATCACATCCAATGGAAGTTTCGCGATGAGGTGCGGCCGCGCTTCGGCGTGATGCGCGGGCGCGAGTTCCTGATGAAGGACGCCTACAGCTTCGATCTCGACTACGCGGGCGCGGTCGTCAGCTATCGCAAGATGATGCTCGCCTACATGCGGACGTTCCAGCGGCTCGGGCTCAAGGCGATCCCCATGGTGGCCGACACCGGCCCGATCGGCGGCGACCTCAGCCACGAGTTCATCATCCTGGCCCCCACGGGCGAGAGCCAAGTGTATTACGACGCGGCGTTCGAGGAGATCGACTACACCTCCGACGTGTTCAGCCACGCCAGTGCGGCCGACCTGGAACACTTCTTCGGCCTGATGACGTCGCACTACGCGGCGACGGACGAGAAGCACGACGCGGCTGCCTGGGACCAGGTGGCGGCCGACCGGCGTCGCGAGGGCCGCGGCATCGAGGTCGGGCATATATTCTATTTCGGCGCCAAGTACAGCGAGCCGATGGGGTTCCGGGTCTCGGGTCCCGACGGCAAGCCGGTCGCGGCCGAGATGGGCAGCTACGGCATCGGCGTGAGCCGGCTGGTGGGCGCGGTGATCGAGGCGAGCCACGATGCGGACGGCATTATCTGGCCCGACAGCATCGCCCCGTTCAAGGCGGCGGTGCTGAACCTCAAGCGCGGCGATGCGGCGTGCGATGCGATCTCGGAGGATCTGTGCGCCAAGCTCGGCTACGACAAAGTCCTGTATGACGATCGCGACGAGCGCGCGGGGGTGAAATTCGCCGACGCCGATCTCATGGGCCATCCGTGGCAGATCGTGGTCGGGCCACGCGCCGCGGCCAAGAGCCGGGTGGAGTTGAAGCGGCGAGCCGGGGGGGAGCGACAGGAGCTGTCCATTGAAGACGCGTTGGCGCGGATTCGGTAATTCGATGCTGGTCGTGACAGCCGTCGTCCACCCGTCATGTATGGACGGCCCCCGTTGGGCAAGAAGCTTCCTGGCTTTGTCGGCGCACGATCTGGAGCGGTCATGCATCCGGCCTGTTCGCGCGGTCGGGTGAGATGACCGCTGGCCCTGATGGGTTACGCGGACCGACTTCCTTGCATCGCGGCGCGCTGAGTTACGCGATGACCGAGCGGAGTGTGTCGGTCCAGGTCCTCACCATTGTGCCGTCGCTGCCTATTGGCTCCTTGCGTCGTCGCTTACGCCGTGGCGCCGGCGGCCCGATAGGGTTGGCCCGACCGCAACGTCGCCCAAGCGATACGCGCGGTTTTGGCGGCCTGTGCGACCACCGCGATTTTGACCGGCCGTCGCGCCATGATGCCGCGCATCCACGCGGTGCCCCGCCGCGGCGCCTTGCCGCGCGGCACGGCGAACCCGCCGAGGCCGTGCGCCGCGACGATGCCGAGCTCGAGCAACCCGCGCATCGCGTTCATCAGCTGCGTGCGCTGCCGCACCAGCATGTCGCGCGCCGTCTCCAGACCTCGCGCCGCCTGCTGCTCGACGCTCTCGATCGGCACGAAGCGCATCGACGGCCGCTGCATCGTCTCGCAGACCGCCTCGGCATCCCGCGCGCCAGTCTTGTTACGCTTGATAAAAGGCTTCACGTAGGCTGCCGGGATCAGCCGTGCCGTGTGCCTCATCGCGGTCAAGACGCGAGCTCAATGGTGCGCGCCGCCACACGCCCCGATGCCGGTCAACGCCGGCGGGTGCTTGCCGAAGAACCCCTCCATAGCCAGCCGGCCGAGCCGCTCGCGCAGAACCGGCCGATGATGGGCATCCCCTCCGTGCCCCTGAAAAACCAACTTCGCGATGTCCAGGCCGATCATGGTAGCGCGCATGGCGGACGGTCTCCCTTTGCTGCCCGAGTTCAACACCGGCCGGTGTGGCACGATGATGCCGTCCGGGGGCCGTCCAACCAGCATCGCGAGGCGCCGCGGGCGGCGCGGCCATCCACGACGCGCGCGCAGTGGTGGATTGCCGCGTCGCTTCGCTGGTCCTCGGGCGGGTCTTGGGCCCGACTCGTAGGCTCCTCGCAATGACGAGATTGAGCTGATGTTCAACGCATTCGAACGCGCGGTGGCGGGCCGCTACCTGCGCGCCCGGCGGGGTGAGCGCTTCGTCTCGGTCATCGCCGGGTTTTCACTGGTCGGGATCGCGCTCGGCGTCGCGACGCTGATCATCGTGATGAGCGTGATGGGCGGATTCAAGGTGGACCTGCTCAATCGCATCCTCGGCTTCAACGGCCATCTCGGGGTGTTCGGCCGGGGGCCGCTGACCGAGTACGACGCGCTGGCGCAGCGCATCCGGGCGGTCCCCGGCGTCATCTCCGCCGTTCCGGTGGTCGATGGGCAGGTGCTCCTGTCCGACAATCGCGGGCAGTCGACGGGCGGGCTGGTGCGCGGCATCGACCCCGCCGACCTCGCCAAGCTCCGCGCGGTGAGCGACCACATCCTCGCCGGCAGTCTGGCCGACTTTCACGGCCCGGACGCGATCGCGGTCGGGATCGGGCTCGCGCGCCGGTTCGGGCTCGGCATCGGCAGCCCGCTGACATTGATTTCACCGCAGGGGGCGGCGACCGCCTTCGGCACGGTGCCGCGCGTGCGCGCCTACAAGGTGGTCGCGATCTTTCAGGTGGGCATGAACGAATACGACACGAGCTACGTGTTCCTGCCGATGGAAGCCGCGCAGATCTTCTTCCAGAAACCCGGCGCGGCGACGCAGATCGAGGTGTCGGTGAGTGATCCGCAGCGGCTCGGCGCGGTCGAAGGCGCATTGCAGGCGGCGCTGCAAGGCACGAACACCTATACGGTTGATTGGCGGCAGAACAACAACAGCTTCTTCGCCGCCGTGCAGGTAGAACAGAACGTCATGTTCCTGATCCTGACATTGATCATCCTGGTGGCCGCGTTCAACGTCATCTCCTCGCTCATCATGATGGTGAAGGACAAGACGCGC
>CAXUIE010000223.1:0-4656 GCA_964250825.1 uncultured Acidisphaera sp.
GAGCGGCGTTCAGCATGTCGGTTCGTCGGCTGTCGCCGAAGAGCAGCGAGGGACCGTCGCCCGCGGCGCCGCCCAGCATCTCGCGCAAAATGCGCACCGACGGCTCCGAAGCCCCCGCCAGCGTGACTGCGAGGGTGTCGATGATCCCCGCCATGGCAGTCCTGACGCCGCTGGCAGTCGTCCTCGCAAGTGTCACGGAGGCGAGGTGTCGAGCGAGGACGAGCGCCAGCGGCTCGCCTTCCACTGAGGCTCCTGAGGAGATCGCCGGGCTCGTCACGGGATCAGTCCTGCGCTTTGACCGTCTCGAAGCTGTGCTTGCCCGTTCGAGACGGGAAGCCGCCTCGTGCCGCGCCGGCCGATTGATCTTGGTAGATCGCGCCCATGAGCGGGCTGAGCTCCCGGCTGTTGGGCGGGCTCAGCCACATGCGCAGCAGGTGACGCTTACGATCCTCTTCCTCGAAATCCTCGAAGGCGGTGCGGCTGTGCAGGGTGATATGATTGTTCAGGAACTGGATGTCGCCCGGCTCGAACATCATGCAGAAATGGAACTCGGGGTTCTCCGCGATGGTGTTGATCAAAGCGATCGCTTCCATCTGCTCAGCGCTTAGCGGCCCAAGCTCCGGGTTGTCCTCGTGAGCGGAGAAGATGTGGGTCTTGACGTCGCGCGAGGCGAACTTGCCTTTGTGCTCGCTGTAGATGGGCTGCTGATAGTAGGGCGCCTCACCGGGCGCCTGTTGGCCTTTCCAGCTCCAGTTGAAGGGCTGGTAGAGCACCTCAAGCAGATCGGGCCGGGTGCGGGCTATCTCATTGCGCACCGCCACGGAGCTGGCGATCTTGCTCAGGCCCCCGCTCTTGGCCGTGCGTAGCACCATGAGGGCCACCACGTCGCTCGTGTCGCAGTGGAAGCCGAGCTTCTGGCTGGACATGTAGCCCCGACCCGCGGAGCTGAAGACGTCCTGGCCGAAATCCTTCACGTCCCCGAGCAGGTCGCCCTTGCTGCTCTGAGACACGGCCGTGCCGATGTGTTTGCCGATGCCCCAGTAGATCTTCCGCAGCTGGTCCTTGTCGTAGCTCAGCGCGGGAAAGCCGCGCAGCACCACGAACCCCCGCCCGTTCTCCAACCGATCCTGGATCTCGGCAGCCAGGGCCGTGAAAGTCGGGAGAGCGAAGTTTCCCTTGGTGATGTCCGCCATTCCAAGTTCGGACGCCGCCTTCAAGGCGCGGTCGATGTCGGCGATCTGTTCGGGCGTGAGCCTGATCACCCACTCCCGAGTGTCGGCCATGTCCGCCGCGCGCCAGTCCGCTGGCCCCTCGATGATCGAAACGGGGCTGCTGATCGGGGTCATCGCGTTCATGGCGGCTCTCCAGGCTTTAGGTCCGAGGACCTCGGGCGGCTCTGTAGTCGCGAGTTAAGGAGCTCCGACGAGAGCGTCAATCTGTACGACAATCGTCCACCAAGGCGTCAGTCTCTGGTCGGTAGCTTCCCTGTGTAGGCGGCCCGAGGCCTGACGAGTGGCGTGCTCTCGATCTGCTCCCACGCATGCGCGATCCAGCCGACAGAGCGCGCGACGATCTGGATCGAGCCAAAAGCGGAGCGTCGATTGAGCCGCCGCTCGATGAAGAAGGCCAGCAACGCCAGGTCTGGCTCAACTCCGGCCGCCTCCTGAGCGACGTGGATGGCTTGCGACAGACGCTTGAACTCATCCTGCGCGCCCAAGTGCGCTTCCAGAACGGGCAAGAACGCGCGCGCCCGCATGTCGCCGCCGCGGTAAAGGCTGTGGGAAAAGCCCGGGATCGGTTCGGCCGCGCGATAGCGCTCCATCACCGGGTGGCCCGGATCGGAGTCGCTCATTACTTCCTGGAGGAAACGCCGGATCGACGGCGCTCGCCCTTCCTTGAGCCTCTGTCCCTTGCTCGCGATCAGACCGGCTTGAACGGCCTGGTAGGGTGTCGAGCCGGTGTTGGCGGTGGCCCGAACGGCGTATGTAGGCGCCGACAGCTCGTGATCCGCGAACAGCACCAACAGGCGACGGATGATGTCGGCGTACGCGTCGTCGGGCGAGAAAGCTCGAGAGAGGACGACGTGGATCGGCTCGCTGGTCGGGTGCGCGGCCTGCACCATCAATGCCGCACACCAGCGCAGGAGCTCCGCCCCAGTGCGGGCGAAGCCTATGGCGGACCGATCGTAGCTGCGGGGCCCCGCCGCCTCGAGCAGCGGGAACAGAGCCACGGCCTGGTCCGCCGGCGCAAGCTGAGAGAGCGATACGCGGGTCTCGGCGAAACCCTTCGGTGTCGGGGGTGGCGTTGTCGGAAACAGGACGGCTAGGTCCTGCTCCCAGAGTAGGGCCGCAATCTCTTCAAGGGTCGCGGTCTGGGAAAGCGTGATCGCCGACCGGCCCCGGTAGTAGGGACCCGCGTCCGTGAGAAGAGTGATCTTGGTCTCGGGCACCAGCACGGAGTCGGACTTAGCCACACGGTCCGTTCCGTGACCCATCTCGATACGGTCGATGTCCTCGCGCCAGTAGAGCCGGGCGCGCCCGCCGGGCACGGCTTGCGAGCGAATCCCCTTGCGGCCGACGTAGGCGTAGAGCGAGGCCACGGCGATCCCGAGCTGCGCGGCCGCCTGCGCGGCGGTGAGGTAAAGCTCTGACCCGGACCCCGCCGCCGGCCTGCTCGATCGCCTCACGCTTCTAACCTCGCCACGAATGCCGCTGATCGCTTTCCGCGATGTGCACTGACGGGATGCGGATTGACAGCGCGAACTGCCGGAACCTACCCGTTCTCCAAAGCTGCGGTATGACGGCTGGGAGGACCCGCTGTGGGCAAAGAGGCAGCGATCGCGAGCAGCACGACGCGGCGGCTGATCGAATTTCCGCTCGACTCGACAGCCTGCCGAGTTGCCGCCCGATCTGGGTGCTGGTCGTGCTCCTGTCGCTCGGCTCCTTGCGAGATCTACGACCTGGGCCTGACCGCGTACCTCGCGCCGCCCTCGTCAAAGCGAAGATCTTCAAGGCGGCGGCCTGTTTGGCCTGGACGACGCCGCCACATTCATCGCAGTCACCTTCGCGGGCTTCTGGCTCGGCACGGTGGCCCTGTCGCGGGTCGCCGACCGGTGGAGCCGCCTGCGGACCCTGCGCTGTTCGCTGATGTTCTACTCGCTGGCCTCCTGCCTTCTCGGCACACAGTCGAGCGCGGCGGGCATCGACATGCTGCGTTTCTCACCGGCGTCGGCATGGGCGTGCAGGTCGTCGCCATCGAGTGCTTCATCGCCGACGCGACCCCGAAAAAGACGCGCGGGCGCGTTCGCCATTAGTACGGCCGTCCAATTCTGCGCAGCGCCTCTCTCTGCAATCCTGGCCGTTGTCGTCGTGCCCAGGGCGCCGCTCGGTATCGACGGTTGGCGCTTACTCGTCTTTGTCCCTGGCGTCTTGGCCGTGATCGTCCTCTTGCTTCAGCGCACCCTGCCCGAATCTCCCCGCTGGCTGGCGCAGGTGGCAGGGCCGACCGTGCGACCGCCATCAGCCGGGCCACGCACCGTCGCTTAATCGGCGACCTTGACGATCTTCATGGTCAAGCCCCCGTCTGAGACTCGCGCCAGGCCACGCGCGTCCAGTTGAAGAACTCGATCCAGAAGTGCCGAAGGTGCCGCTCGCCTAGCCAAGACGGCGCTGCCTCGGGCAGGAGCGTGCGGAGCAGGAGGTGCGGGCCGTAATCGCCATCCCGCAATTGGTGCATGGTGTAGCCGACCCGCAGAGCTTCCTCGTCGTAGCGGTCGAGACGCCAACCGCTTGCGCCCTGCCCAAGGCTTTATCGTCCGTCGCGGTGGTTCCGGTAGTCATACTGGCTTCCAGGTTGTCGATGTCGTTCTTCCGTTCAGACAAATGGCTCACATCCGAACCCCTGAGCGGCGCCGATCCGCACGGGCCGTCATCGGCGTGAACATGCCAAAGCCCCAACGCGATGATTAGCGTGCAGCTTCACACAGGCTTTGAAACGCCGGGTTTCAAAGCGGCCGCACTCAGCACCGCTGACAGGCGCGACTAAGCGGCGTCGGCCAATCGACTGCGGCGGCTTCTCTCCTCGCTCTCGACGACCATCCAGTCGGTAAACCGCCTGACCTTTTTCGGCATGTCGGGCTGCGCCGGGAAGAGCACATTGATCGGCAGCGAATCCGCTTCGTATTCGGGCAGGAGCCGAACCAGACGACCCTCGCGCACGTGCTCCCTGAGCAGCGATCGGCAGCCGAGCAGAATGCCCGCTCCGGACACGGCCGCATCGACAAGAACGCGCTGATCGCTGATGCGAAGACGGCCCTTGACCGGTATGTCGTAAGAAACGCCCTCCCTCTCAAGATGCCAAAACGCTGACTGCCCAAGCGGCGCGACCGAGCCGTCCAGGCAATCATGCTGACGAAGGTCGTCTGGAGAAGCTGGCACGCTCTTGCCTGACAAATAGTCCGGAGCCGCGACTATCATTTGCCGGTATGACGCAAGCGTTCTCACGTTCAGCGTGGAATTGGGCAAGGCGCCCACCCAGAACGCCACGTCAAAGCCGTCGTCCACCACGTCTACCGGCTTGTCGGTAACCGTGAGATCAACCTGGATATCGGTGAACTCGCGGAGAAAGCTGGTGAGCAGCGGCGCTAGATGGTTGCTG
>CAXUIE010000223.1:4666-5846 GCA_964250825.1 uncultured Acidisphaera sp.
CGCATCCACCTGCGCGAGCGCACGCTTGCATTGCTCGTAGTAGAGCCGTCCCACCTCCGTGAGGCTCTGGTTGCGAGTCGACCGGTTGAGGAGCCGGGTTCCGAAGCGCTCCTCGGTCTGCCTGATGTGCCGGCCCGCCATCTGCGGGGAAAGCCCCAGCTGACCCGCCGCGGCCGAGAAGGATCCCGTTTCCACCGTCCTCACGAAAACGCTCATGCCGAGTAGAGGCGTCATTCGAAACTCCGAGTTTCATGTGACTTACTCCGTAAAACGATTGTCATCCAGGTCTGGGGCCACGAAGTTGGCGCAGGCCCCGAGTGGGGCACGACCATGCTCGATCCGGCGTCCCGGGGACGAGCGGTCCGTGACGGCGCCGATTTCTGGCAGCGGAGCGTAGCGATGCAGTTCATTGTCGTGTTCCACCCGAAGGGCAAGTTCGGGACGGACGAGCCTCCCGCCGACTTCGCCCAGGTCGAGCAGGCCGAGCAGGTCCAGGCCAAGGCCCTCTACAAGAGTGGCGGCCTTCGTCAGATCTGGAGCTTGAAGAAGGAGGGCAAGGGCGCCGTGGGTCTGTTCGAGGCGGCGTCGCAGGAAGAGCTGCAGTCGATGGTGGCTAGCTTCTCGATGGTGCAGAAGGACTATGCAGACCACGACGTGTTTCCGCTGGGCCCGTTCGAGGCCTTCACGAAGTGACTCCGCGCGGCGCCGAACAGGTCGCGTTAAGCGTCAACGGTGCCCGGGAGGTCTTGCGGCTCGACTGCCGGGTGACCCTGCTCGATGCCTTGCGCGACCATCTCGGCCTCACCGGCACCAAGAAGGGCTGCGACCACGGGCAGTGCGGCGCGTGCACGGTCATCGTCGATGGCCGACGCGTCCTTTCCTGCCTGACGCTTCTGGCGACCTGCGAGGGTCGAGAAGTGGTCACGGTCGAGGGCCTCGCGTCAGGAAACCGACTTCATCCTCTGCAGCAGGCCTTCATCCGGCACGACGCCTTTCAGTGCGGGTTCTGCACGCCGGGCCAGCTCTGCTCGATGGTCGCACTGCTGGAGGAGGCGAAGATCGGCGACGCCAGCTTCGTCACGCCGAACGTTCGAAAGGTTTCGGGGCCGCTGCAGCTGTCAAATGCGGAGATCAAGGAGCGGATGAGCGGCAACATCTGCCGCTGCGGCGCCTACGTCCA
>CAXUIE010000224.1:0-3224 GCA_964250825.1 uncultured Acidisphaera sp.
TTCGATCCGGATTATTTGGAAAGCACCCTGTCCCAGGCGGTCGGCGGCCGGGGCACGGCGGGCGGGCGCGGGTTCGCGGCACGGGGGGCCGACGCGCAGTACTCGCTCACGGTGAGCTTCCTCGACGCCGCCACCGGCACGGTGCGCCGGATTACCCTGCCCGACGGCAAGACGCTCGATGTGAGCATCCCCGCCGGCTTACGGGACGGGCACATCTTGCGGCTCAAGGGACAGGGCCATCCCGGCTTCGGCGAGGGCCCGCCCGGCGACGCGCTGGTCGAGATCACTGTCGCCCCGCATCCTCGGTTCCGTCGCGAAGGCAACGACGTCATCCTCGATCTCCCGGTGACATTGAAGGAAGCGCTGCTCGGCGCGACCCTGGAAGTGCCCACCGTCAAAGGGCCGGTGCGCTTGACGATCCCCGGCGGGTCCGGCACCGGAACCCGGCTCCGGCTGCGCGGGAGGGCATTGGCGAAGGGCATCAGTTCGTGCAGCTCGACGTCGTCGTGCCGCCCGGGCACGAGCCCGCGCTCGAGGCGTTCCTGAGGGAGTGGACGCCGGAGCACGATGTCGACCCACGCGCCGGGATGGAGGGCCTGTGATGGAGCTGGAATCGCTCGTCCGATTGATCCCGGACACGACGGTGGTCGAGATCACCAGCTGGGTCGAGCGCGGCTGGGTGCTGCCGGAGCAAGATGGCGCGCGGCTCGTGTTCCAGGAAATCGACATCGCCCGGGTCCGGCTCATCCGCGATCTGCTGACGCAGATGGCGTTGCCGGACGATTCGATCCCCGTCGTGCTATCGCTCGTCGATCAGGTTTACGAATTGCGCGGGCGGCTGCGCTCGGGCGGCGAGGCAGTGCTAGGACAGCCGGCGGAGGGGCGCCGCTCCATCCTCGGCGCGCTGGGCTACGCGCGACCCTAGATTTCAGCCCGGAGGCTTCAGCCCGGCCGCGCGAAACGCAGCCGCGAACCGCTCACCAGCACCCCGCTCGCGGCGAATGCCGCACCGAGCGCGATGGCGAGCGTCGCCCCGCGCGCGATATTCGAGCTCAGCCCGAACGCCAGCGCGACCGCGGCACCGCCCGACGTCTGGCCGAGCAGCCGCGCGGTCGACAGCATCCCGCTGCCAGCCCCGCTTCGCTCACGCGGCGCCGCGCCGATGATCGCGCGGTTGTTCGGCGATTGGAAAAAGCCGAACCCGGCGCCGCACAGCAGCATCCGCCACACCACGCCGGCGGTGCCGACGTCGGACGGCATGGTCAGCACGAACAGCAGCCCGGCCGTGAGCACCAGAAGGCCCAACGCCCCGAGCAGCCCGGCCGAGTAGCGGTCGGATAGTCTGCCCGCAATCGGCGCGATCAGGATGATGACGGCGGGCCACGGGGTCATCAGCAGGCCGGTGCGGGTCTGCGACAACCGAGTCACGTCATGGAAGTAGAACGGCAACGCCAGGAAGGCGGCGGTCTGCGCGGCGTAGGAGCATATTGAGGTCGCGACCGACAAAGCGAAGACCGGCAGCCGGAACAGGTCCACCGGCAGCAGCGGCGCCGGCCGGCCCAGTTGCCTTCGAATGTGGACGGCCCCGATGACGCATGCGGCGACAACGCCGGCGACCGTGACCGCCAGCGGAAAGCCCTGGCCGATCCCGTTGACCGCCACGATCAGCAAGCCAAACGTGGCCGCGTTCATCGCCGCCCCCAGCCAGTCGAATCGCTGCCCGCTCGCGGGTGTCGCCGGCAGCGCGCGCGCCGCGAGCAGGATGGCGACGAGCCCGGTCGGCACGTTGAACGCGAACAGCCACGGCCAGGGTGCGACGGCGAGGATCGCCGCCGCCACCGTGGGTCCGCCGGCCGACGCGGTCGCCACCACGAGCGCGGTCAAACCCATTCCCCGCCCAAGCATCGCGCGGGGCAGGACGAAGCGCACCAGCGCGGTGTTGACGCTCATGATGCCGGCCGCGCCGAACCCTTCCAGCACGCGCCCAACGATCAGCATCGGCAGCGAAACCGAAAGGGCGGAAATCAGCGAGGCTCCCGTGAACACGATGAGACCCAAGCGGTAGATCCGCCGGTAGCCGACGATGTCGCCAAGCGAGGCGAGTGGCAGCAGCGAGACCGTCACCGCGAGCTGATACGCGTTGACCACCCAGATCGAGGAGGCCGGGGACGCGTGCAGGGCATTGGCTATGGTGGGCAGGGCGATGTTGGCGATGGAGACGTCAAGCACGGCGATGCCGACCGCAAGCGAGAGCGTCGCCAACGCCTGCCGGCGAAGCCCGGGCGGCAGCCCGTCGGTCGCATCGCCTTCGGTCGCCTCGGCACGGATCATGCCGCCAGCTTGACCCGTCCGCGCCTCGCCAACAAGCTGGCCGCGGGCATGGCCAATCTAGCGAAACGATCGGCGCAGGCGAGATGCTGACGCAGCATGAGGAAGTGGTCCGCGCGGCGTGGATCGACGACAATGACCATATGAACCTGGCGTACTACGTGCTGGTTTTCACCCATGCGCTCGATCGGCTGCGCGCGGAGCTCGGGATAAGCGGCCCGTTACGGCTGACCCAGATGCACACGCGATATGAGCGCGAGGTGACGCGAGGAGACCGGTTGCGGGTGGCCACGCAGGTGCTGGGCGTGCAGCCGTCGCGCCTCCATCTTTTCCAGGCGATGTTCCACGCGGGCGACGGATATCGTGCGGCCACGTTTGAAAGCGTGGCCGCCTGTGAAGACGATTTCCCGGCAGCGATGCGCGACCGGCTCACCGCGCTGGTTCCCCCCGCGATGCCCGAGGGAGCGGGACGGCGGATCGCGATGCGCTTGCCGAGCGTGCCCGTGCGATGACGGCAGCGAGCGGCGGCGTCGGAATGGTGCAATCGATCGGCACGCTCGAGACACCGTTCGCGACGATTGCGGATTGCCCGCGGAACGGCCGCCAGCTGCAGCCGGCTCCGCTTTGCCGCGCGCGCATCCTGCCGGAGTTCTTGCCGGGCCTCGCGAGCCTCGACGGGTTCTCGCACCTGAACCTACTGTATTGGCTCGACCGCGCGCGCGAGCCGCTGCTGGTGTTCACCCCGCCGTTCGACGACACGCCGCGCGGCATCTTCGCCACGCGCGGCCCGCGCCGCCCCAACCCGATCGGACTCTCGGTCGTGGCCTTCGAGGGCTTCGAGGCGCCGGACTGCCTGCTGGTCCGCAACCTCGATTGCCCCAGCGGAACCCCGCTGC
>CAXUIE010000224.1:3234-5825 GCA_964250825.1 uncultured Acidisphaera sp.
CCGTTGATCGACATCAAGCCCTATCTGCCGACGACCGATTCGGAAGCCGCCGCCAGCATGGGGTGGCTGGAACCGCACGCGACGAGATAAACCTACTGAGCTTGCGAGGGCAGCCGAACAATCTCACGACGCTGGCTCTCGGATGCTACTCCGATCTCGAGCCGATCGCGCGTTCGTCCTCGTGCATCCGACTCGCCGCGTGATCACCCGCCATCAACGGGCGGCCAGCGGGATCGACGTGCAAAGGCTTGCCGACGGCGAAATCAGGCTCGATCCACCCGACCTCTCGATCACGGTCGAGTAAATCTGCGGCACTATTCAGCGATAGCGCCGAGTGGCCTCATCGCTACTACGCCGCCACGCGACGAACCGCCGGATACCCTGCTCGATCGTCACCTTCGGCGTCCAGCCGATCGCCTGCTCCGCCTTCGCGCGGCTGAAGCCGAGATGGCTGACGCTCGCCGACTTGACCGCGCGAGTATCCTCCCGGTGCTCCGACTTAAGGTCAAACCTTTCGCACGTTTCTAGCAGCAACTCGACGACGCGGTTCAGGCTCGTGTCCACGCCGGTTGCGATGTTGAGCACGTTGTCATGCGACCGGCTTGCCATCGCGGCCACGCAAGCTGCGGCGATGTCGGTGACGTAGATGTAGTCGTGCACCTCGCTGCCGTCGCCGACGATCACGGGCCGCTCGCCGCGGCTGATCGCGTCGTAGGCTTGCGCAATGAATACCGCATTCACCGCGCGCGCGTGCTGACGCTCGCCGTAAACCGACGAGAAGCGCAGCGCGTTGTATTCGAGCTTGAACGCCCGCGCATAGTGCGCGCACAGCGCCTCGCCCATCAGTTTGCTCGTTCCATACAGGTTCGTCGCCGGCTGCTGGCCCGCGCTGGTGAACGGCGTGTCCTCGGTGATCGTCGCTGGCGCGGAATTGCCATAGGTCGAAACCGACGAGGCAAACACGACCCGATTGACATGCGCGACCCGCGCCGCCTCGAGGGTGTTCACCAAGCCCTGCGTGTTGACCGCGACCCCGAGCGGCACGTTGCGCGATAGCGGCAGCGTCAGGAAGGCAGCCAAGGAAAAGACGCCTGTGACATTCTGCGCCGCGTCGATCAGCTCGTTGAGCCGCAGCACGTCGGCGCGGACCAGCGTGACTCGCGGATCGCCGTCAAGGTGAGCAATCACGTCCGGCGCGCCGAGCGAGAAATTGTCGAGCAGCCGCACTTCGGACGCGCCGCCCGCGAGCAGCGCGTCGGCGACGTGCGAGCCGATCAGGCTCGCCCCGCCCGTGATGAGGAAGCGCGCCCCCGCGATCGCCGCCATAAACGCTCAGCCCAGGATCGCGGTGACGGGAACCGAAACCTCGGGGAGCAGCGCCGGAGTCAACGTCTCGCCCCGTACGGCGCGGCCGCTATCGGCATAGCTCTCGCCCTCCGGATGACGGAACCATTCGACCGTGTTGGCCGCGAGGTCGACGATCCAAACCTCCGGAATGCCGTGCCGGGCATATAGCGGCAGCTTGACCGCGCGGTCGTAGCGCAGGCTCGAATCCGCGACCTCGATCAGCAGCAGCACCTCGTCGGCGACCGGTGTGCGGAGCCGGTAGTCGTCCGCGCGCGGGCGAAGGAGGAGGAAGTCGGGCTCCGGCTCGCTGTGGTCGCCCAGGCGCACCGGGTTCTGCACCGAGACGATCGCCTGATCGCCCACGGCACGGACCAGCGCGCGGGTGGTGCCGTTGATCGTGCCGGAATGCCCGCTGCCGATCGGGGTCATTTGGACAAGCTCCCCCTCGATCAGCTCAACCCGGTCGCCCTCGCCGAAAATGCCGAACTCACCCATCCGGTGGTATTCCCAGATGTCCAGCTTGCGGCGCGCGACCCACGGGTTGCGGGTGAGTAGTCCTGGTTCCGGGTTATTCATGGCAAAACCCTCCGTGGGGAGGAGTGTAGCCGAGCGGGCGGGAGCGCAGGAGGCTCCCTCACACCGATCCCTTCCCGTCAGCAGGAATAGGGATACGGATCAGGCGCTCTTGGCCATGATCTCATCGGCGATGTTCCGGGGCACCGGGTCGTAGTGATGGAACTGCATGGTGAAGGAAGCGCGGCCCTTGGTCATGCTGCGCAGGTCGGAGATGTAGCCGAACATTTCCTTCAGCGGCACGTGGGCCCGCACGATCACCGTGGACCCCGAGCTCTCCTGGTTCTGGATCATGCCGCGCCGGCGATTGAGGTCGCCCACCACGTCGCCGACATGGTCCTGCGGCGTCGTCACCTCCACGTCCATGATCGGCTCGAGGATGATCGGCGCGGCCTGCTTCATCCCCTCGCGGAACGCGGCCTTGGCCGCGATCTCGAAAGCGAGCGCGCTTGAATCGACATCGTGGTACTTGCCGTCGATCAGCGTGTATTTGAAGTCCACCGTGGGGAAGCCGGCCAGCACGCCCGTGTCGGCTTGCATGCGGATGCCTTTTTCGACGGCGGGAATATACTCCTTCGGCACGGACCCGCCGACCACCTTGTTCTCGAACACCACGCCTTCGTTTCGTTCCAGCGGCTGGAACACGATCTTAACCTCGGCGTATTGGCCGG
>CAXUIE010000225.1:0-1974 GCA_964250825.1 uncultured Acidisphaera sp.
GGCGGCGCGGGGGCCGAGGGCTTGGGGCGTGCTGCCATAAGGGGTCTCCAGGCGGCCCGAATTTGCCGCTGTGTCGGCGCGACTATATCGTGCCCCGATTCCACGGGAAGCTTGCGAATGCGCGCTTTGTTGCTCTGCCTCGGCCTGGTCCTGCTTGCCCCGGCGGCGCGGGCTCGGGACTTGACGGTGTTCGCCGCCGCCAGCCTAACCGATGCGATGCGCGACGTCGCGGACGTTTGGGAGAAGGCAGGCCACAAGCCGTTGCGCCAGTCCTTCAGCGCGAGCTCGACCTTGGCGCGGCAGATCGAGCAAGGGGCGCCCGCCAACCTGTTCGCCTCGGCAGACGAGAAGTGGATGGACTACCTCGCCAGCCGCGGCCTGATCGCGCCCGGCACCCGCGCCGACCTTCTGAGCAACGACCTCGTGCTGATCGTGCCCGCGAACAAGGCCAAGCAGGTGACCACCGGCAAGGGGTTCGACCTTCTCGCCCTGCTCGGCCCGGACGGACGCCTCGCGACCGGCGATCCCGCGCATGTCCCCGTGGGCATCTACGCGCAACAAGCGCTGACCAAGCTCGGATTGTGGAGCCGGGTCGAGCCGCGTCTGGCCCGGACGGAGGATGTGCGGGGCGCCCTGCAACTCGTGGAGCGGGGTGAGGCGCCGGTCGGCATCGTCTACGCGACCGACGCGGCGATATCGAGCCGCGTCGCGATCGCCGGAACCTTCCCGGCCGACAGCCATGATCCGATCACCTATCCGTTCGCCGTGGTGAAGGCGAATGACACGCCGGACGCGCGGGCCCTGATGAGCTTCCTTCGCGGCCCTGAGGCGAAGGCGATCTTCAGTCGGCGCGGGTTCAAGGTGGAGTAAGGCCATCCTCGGCCCGGGTGAGTGGCAGGCCATTCGGCTGACGCTCGCGGTTGCGGCTCGCGCGGTCGGCTTCGGTTTGCCGCTCGCGGTCGGGGTCGCCTGGCTGCTTGCCCGGGGCCGGTTCGCGGGCCGGGCGCTGCTCAACGCCGCCGTGCATCTTCCCTTGGTGCTGCCGCCCGTCGTGACGGGTTGGTTGCTGTTGATCGTGTTCGGCGTCCGGGGACCCGTGGGCGTGCTGCTCCACGACTGGTTCGACGTGAGGCTGGCCTTCACTTCGGCCGGAGCGAGCCTGGCCTGCGCCGTGATGACGTTTCCGGTGATGGTGCGCGCCGCGCGGCTTTCGATCGAGTCGGCCGACCCCGGCCTGGAAGAAGCCGCGCTCACGCTCGGCGCCGGACCCGCCGACCGGCTGCTCAACATCACCTTGCCGCTCGCCTCGCCCGGCGTCCTGGTGGGGGCGATCGTCGGCTACGCCACGTGCCTGGGCGAGTTCGGCGCCGTCATCACCTTCGCGGCCAACATCCCCGGCGAGACGCAAACTCTGCCCCTCGCGATCTACACGGCCTTGCAAGTCCCCGGCGGCGAATCCCGCGCGGCTTCCTTGTCGATGGTGTCGATCGCGCTTGCCGTGGCCGGACTTTTGCTCGCCGAATGGGTCGGGGCGCGGCTCAACCGGCGACTCGGGCGATGACCCTGTCGGTCGCGCTCCGGCACCGGTACGCGGATACCGAAATCAACGTGACGTTCGAGACGCCGACGCCGGGCGTCACCGCGCTGTTCGGCCCTTCGGGCGCGGGCAAGTCCACCGTGATCAAGGCGGTCGCCGGACTGATCCGCCCGGCCGAAAGCCGCATCCTCCATGAGGGAGAGGTGCTGACCGACAGCGCGGCCGGAATTTGGGTGCGCCCCGAACGGCGGCGGATCGGCCTCGTGTTCCAGGACGCGCGGCTGTTCCCGCACATGTCGGTCGCGGGCAACCTCCGCTTCGGCCTGCGCCGGGCGTCCGGCGCGCGGATCGGCTTCGAGGCGGGCGTCGCGCGGCTGGGCCGCGGGCCGCGGCTGGGGGGGGGGGCGGCCGCGCGGTAGGGGGGGGGGGGGGGAAGG
>CAXUIE010000225.1:1984-5825 GCA_964250825.1 uncultured Acidisphaera sp.
CGCCTGGCCCTACCGCGACCTCAGCCCTTCGGCCTTCGACGAGGTCGTCGCGCTGCTCGACCTCGGCCGGCTGATGGTGCGGCGGCCGCACTCGCTATCGGGTGGGGAGCGGCAAAGGGTGGCGATCGGCCGGGCGCTGCTCGCGCAGCCGCGCTTGCTGCTGATGGACGAGCCGCTGGCCAGCCTCGACGAGGCGCGCAAGGCGGAAATCCTGCCCTTTCTCGCCAGGCTCGACACGGTGCTGCGGGTGCCCATCCTGTATGTCACGCACGCGATCGAGGAGGTCGGGCGTCTGGCCGACAGCCTGGTGCTGATCGAGCATGGGCGCGTGGTCGCCGCCGGGCCGCTGGCGGACATCGCGGGACGCGCCGACCTTCCCCTCGCGCGGCGCGACGACGCGGCGGCTATGCTGACG
The DNA here is from genome assembly GCA_964250825.1 of uncultured Acidisphaera sp. Taxonomy (GTDB): domain Bacteria; phylum Pseudomonadota; class Alphaproteobacteria; order Acetobacterales; family Acetobacteraceae; genus CAVWQV01. The sequence goes on from CAXUIE010000225.1 coordinate 2,400, forward strand.
GCCGTGGTGCGCGCGCATGATGGGGAGCGAAGCCTGACCCGGCTGACCGCCGCCGGGACCGAATGGTGGGTGCCGCTGATCGAAGCGGAGGCCGGCACGACCGTGCGCATCCGCGTGCCGGCCCGCGAGGTGATCCTGGCCCGCCAAGCACCGGAAGCGATCAGCGTCCAAAACGTGATCGCCGGCACCACGCGAGCCCTGGCAAATGACCCGTCGCGGCGTGCTTCCCTGGTGGAGGTCGCTCTACCGGGCGGCAGCCTGCTCGCGCGAGTGACCCCCGACGCGGTGGTGAGACTCGGCCTCGCGCCGGGAGTGCCGGTGCTGGCGCTAGTGAAATCGGTGGCGATCGAGGTGCTCGGCTGAAACGCGCTCGCGGCGAGCCGCGGCCGCGCTCAGTGGACGAGCGCGGGCGCCATCTCGTGCTGCATGATGGCCGCGATGGCCACTTGCTGGTCGGCCGCCAAGGCCATCGGGGTCCCGTCGGCCGCGTGAATGGCGAAGGCGGTGCCTCCCTGCGTCGAGACCTGCTTGACGTAAGCAATTTGGGAAACGCCGAGCTGCATGAATTGCTGCTGCGAAAGGTGGCGGATGTCGATCGTCGCCGGCTCGAAGGCGTTTGCCTTGCCTGCCGCGTCCGAGGGCTTGCTGGCGTTCATGTCCATCGTCTTTCTCCTGGCGGCGACCCGCAGGCTCGCGCGCCCATTGTGTTGCCCGGGTCTGCCCCGCAGCCCCCGGGTAGTTCGATCAGCCGCGCTCCTCGGGCTCGCCTTCCACAACGCGTGACTGGACGGTTCCGTTCGCCGCCTGGCCATTGCCGGCGGGTCGACCGATCTGGATGGTCTTGACCCGCGCTTCCGGCTGCGGTCGGGCAAGCTCGATATGCAACAGCCCGTTGTCGAGCCATGCACCCTTCACCTCGATGCCCTCGGCGAGCACGAACGCGCGCTGAAACTGGCGCGCCGCGATGCCGCGATGCAGGAACACGCGCCCTTGCGTGTCGTCGTTCTGCCGACCACGGATGACCAGTTGATTGTCTTCCTGGGTGATCTGCAGGTCGTCCATGATGAACCCCGCCACGGCGAGCGTGATGCGGAGCCCGCTCGGGCTGGTTTGCTCAATATTGTAGGGGGGATAGCCATCCGATGAGCTTTTGGACGCCCGCTCGAGCATTTGCTCGAGATGGTCGAAGCCCAGAAACAAAGGCGAAGTGAACATCCGGGTCGTCATGGCCCCCTCCTGAAGAGCGAAGCGTGCCGGAACCCGTTCTGGCGTTCCGACTGACGATGAGTTCGTCAATCGGGGCCGGCATTGCAAGGGGGTGCGCGGCGGCGTTGATCGGCGCCGGCCGCGCCGCTACATGCGCGCCATGAGCGACGAAACATCGGAGCGGCTAGGAATCCTGATCGCCCCGCATCCGTCCCTCCGCGCGAAGGCCAAGCGGGTGGGCCAGGCTGACCAGGAGCAAGTTCGGGACCTCGCGCAGCGCATGTTCGCCACGATGTACGCGGCCCCCGGCATCGGCTTGGCCGCGCCACAGGTGGGTGTCGGCCTGCGGCTTGCGGTCGTCGATCTGATGCGGAACAACCGGCCGCAACCCCTCGTGCTGGTAAATCCCGAGGTCGTCTGGCGGGACGAGGCGCTGGTCCCCCGCGAGGAAGGCTGCCTCTCCTTGCCGGGCCAGTACGCCGACGTTGTCCGCCCGGCGCGGGTCAAGATCCGGTTTCTCGATCTCGCCGGCACGCGGCAGGAGGTGGAGGCTGACGAACTGCTGGCCGCATGTTTGCAGCACGAGATCGACCATCTCGACGGCGTCCTGTTCGTCGATCACCTCTCAAGCCTCAAGCGCAACATGATTATGCGCCGGCTTGCCAAGGAGATGCGGGCCAAGCGCGACGAGGAGGCGGGGCGGTAGCGCCCGCCATGCGTCTTGCCTTCATGGGCAGCCCCGATTTTGCGGTGCCGGCGCTGCGTGTCTTGCAGGCGGCCGGCCACGACATCCGAGCGGTGTATTGCCAGCCGCCGCGCCCCGCCGGCCGCGGCCAAGCGGTGCAACCCTGCCCGGTTCACCGCGCCGCCGCGGCTGCGCGCGAACCCAGCCGAGCACGACGCGTTCGCCGCCCTTGATCTCGACGCGGCGGTGGTTGCCGCCTACGGCTTGATCCTGCCCCCGCCGATGCTGCGGGCCCCGCGTCGCGGCTGCTTGAACATTCATGCGAGCCTGCTCCCGCGATGGCGAGGCGCCGCGCCCATCCAGGCGGCCATCCTCGCCGGCGACGAGCAAACCGGGATCGCCATCATGCAGATGGATGAAGGGCTCGATACCGGCCCCGTCCTGCTGGAGGAAGCGGTGCCGATCACGCCCCTGACAACCGCCACGATCCTGCACGACGCGCTGGCCGCCATCGGCGCGAGGCTGGCGCTGCGCGCGCTCGCGGAGTCTCCCACGCCCAAACCGCAGCCGGGGGAAGGAGTCACCTACGCGCCCAAGCTGACGCGCGAGGACGGCCGGATCGATTGGACGCGCGACGCCGGCGCGATCGGCCGTCAGGTGCGGGCGCTCAATCCATGGCCGGGCACGTTCACCACCTTGCGCGGCGAGCCGCTGAAGGTGCTGGACGTGGAACTTGCGCCGGGCCACGGGGTGGCCGGGACATCGCTCGACCGGAATTTCACGGTTGCGTGCGGCGCGGGGGCGCTCCGCCTGCTCGCCGTGCAGCGCCCCGGCCGGGCCGCGATGGGGGCCGCCGCCTTTCTACGCGGCATCGCCGTTCCGCCCGGCACCCAGTTGGGTTGATGCCGCTCTGGGCGCTGCGCCTGGAGTATGACGGCGGCCCGTTCGTCGGCTGGCAGCGCCAGGCGAGCGGTTTCTCCGTGCAGCAGGCTCTGGAGGAGGCTGCGGCCAAGCTGAACGGCGGCGGCCCGGTTCCCAGCGTCGCGGCCGGCCGGACCGACGCCGGGGTGCATGCCGCTGGGCAGGTCGCGCAGATCGAGCTTGCAAGGCAGGTCGAGCCGGACAGGCTGCGGGACGCCCTCAATTTCCACCTCAGGCCGCATCCGGTGGCGGTGTTGCAGGCCGCGTCCGCGCCCGCGGGTTGGCATGCCCGCTTCTCGGCCATCCGCCGCTGTTATCGCTATCGCATCCTGAACCGGGCGGCCCGTCCGGCGCTCGGCGCGGGCCGGGTCTGGCACGTTCGCCCCACGCTCGACGCCGCCGCCATGCACGGCGCGGCCCAGCTGCTGCTCGGCCGACACGACTTCACCTCGTTCCGGGCCGCCTCGTGTCAGGCGAACAGCCCGTTGCGCACGCTCGACCGGCTGGACGTGGTCCGGACGGGGGACATCGTGGAGGTGGTGGCCGAAGCCCGCAGCTTCCTGCACCATCAGGTGCGCAACATGGTCGGCACGTTGAAGCCGGTGGGCGAGGGC
>CAXUIE010000226.1:0-5824 GCA_964250825.1 uncultured Acidisphaera sp.
CCCCTGATGGCACCACCCGCCGCACCCCTAAACTTGGCGGAACTCGCGCATGACCGGTAGCAGGGCGGCGACGCCAGCGGAGATCGCCAGGGCCACGGCGCAGGCCGACATCCTCGCCAGCGCGCTGCCCTACATGCGGCGCTACGCGGGCGCCACCGTGGTGGTGAAATACGGTGGCCACGCGATGGGCGAGGAGGCGCTCGCGGAGCAGTTCGGCAGCGACATCGCCCTGCTGAAGCAAGTGGGCATCAACCCGGTCGTGGTGCATGGCGGAGGCCCGCAGATCAACACGATGCTGCAGCGCTTGGCGATCCAGTCGAGCTTCGTCGACGGCCTCCGCGTGACGGACCAGCCGATGGTCGAGGTCGTCGAGATGGTCCTGGCCGGGACGGTGAACAAGCACGTGGCGGAGCTCATCACCCGCGCGGGCGCGCTCGCCGTCGGCGTGTGCGGCAAGGACGGCGGCATGATCCGCGCCCGCAAGTTGCGCCGCAGCAAGATCGATCCCGGGAGCCAGATCGAGCGCGTGCTCGACCTCGGCTTCGTGGGCGAGCCGGAGCACATAGACGTCCGCGTCATCCACGCGCTGACCGGGTCCGGGCTGATCCCGGTGATCGCGCCGGTGGGGATGGGCGAGGATGGGCAAACCTATAACATCAACGCCGACACCGTGGCCGGCGCGATCGCCGGGGCGCTGGGCGCGCATCGCTTGCTGATGCTGACCGATGTCGCCGGGGTGCTCGATGAAGGCAAGGCGCTGATCCCTCAGCTCACCATCGCCGAGGTCGAGCGCGGTGTGGCGAGCGGGATGATTTCGGGCGGCATGATCCCCAAGGTGGAAACCTGCGCGCAGGCGGTGCGCGAGGGGGTGAGGGGAGCCGTGATACTCGATGGGCGCCTGCCGCACGTGTGCCTGCTTGAGCTGTTCACCGAAACCGGCATCGGGACCATGATCACGGCCTGAACGAACGCCTTCCCGGCGGCCGCCGCTAGGTTCGCGCCAGGAAGTCGAGCTGCCAGCGCATTTCCTCGCGCGTGAGCGGGAAGCCGCCTCCGGCGTCTGGCCCGAGCAGGGCGCCTGGCGCCAACCGCGCAAGCAGCGCCTGGACCGGGCCGGCAGCCTCCATGCTGAAGCCCGCCTTCCAAACGAGGCTGAGCAAGCCCTTGGCGCTGCGCAGGAACGCGGCCCGCCGCACCACTTCGACGGAAACCTCGGCCGCCGCGGCGAGAAGGCGTTCGGTGAGGGCCGCCTCGCCGCGCCGGGCGGCGTGCAACAGCATGGCTTCGCTGACGACCGCCTCGCGCTCCGGCGACCCGCGCGCGGGCTCGGCGTCGCGTTGCAGCCAGGCGATGCCGCCGCCGCCTGTCCGGACGACGGCTGGAAGTTGCTCGGCCAGCCGGCTTGCAAGGTCGGCCGCGATCGCCGGGCTGAGATCGGCGCGATGGGCAAGCAGCTCCAGGTGATGGGCGGCCACGATCCGGGACAGCTTGATCGTGGACTGCGGGGACAGGGCAGGCCGGCGGACCAAGGGCTCGTGCCAGTCGACATGCGTGGCGGCGCGAGCGATCAAGGCGTCCAGGGTGGTTTCGCGGATCGCGGCCGAGCCGTTGGCCAACAGGGCGCCGATGGCGTCGACCGAGGCTGTCGCGGCGACCGCGTCCGAAACGGGTTCGGTGAGATCCGGCCGTCGCGCCACCGCCAGCGCCGTCCCTGACGCGGGCGGGGCAGCCAGGAGCAGCAGAAGGTCCTGATCGGTCAGCAAAGGCGAGAAGCGGATGACCGGCTCCGATACGCTGTCCTCGGGATCGTGCGCGAGCGCCAGAATCAAGGCGCGAGGCGCCAGCGGCATTTCCTTGACCACCTCCGCGAGCGCGGCGCGAACCCGCACGGCTTCGTCGGCGGCCAGGGCGGCGAGAGCTTCCTGCGCTTCCGACGCCAAGGCTGCCTGCTCGTCCGCGGCGAGCCAGGGAGCGAGCGCGCCCAGCCTTCGAGCTACCACCGCGCGCACGTGCTCGTCCGCATCCCGCGCCAGCGCTCCCGCAGCGCCGAGCGGGATCGCATCGTTGGTCGCCACGGCCGCGCGAACCATCAGGGAGCGGTCGCGTGCCAGAAGGTCGAGTATCTCGGGCGGCGTCGCCGGGCTGGCGGCGACGCGGACGCGCGTGCGCTCGTCCGTGATCCGCTCGGCCAACCGAAGCGCTGCGATCGGTTCCGGTGCCGATGTCATTCGGGGGCGACCCGCCAGTTCGCGCGGCCGGCGCGCTTGGCCGCGTACATGGCGACGTCGGCGCGGTGCAGCACGGACCCGACCTCCTCGCCGGACCCCGCTCGCCGCGTGGCGATGCCGATCGAGAACGTGACCGGCTTCGTCGTTCCTTCCGTCAGATGGGCCAGGATCTCGGGCCCCTGCAGCCGCAGAGCCTCGGCGCGCTCGGCGGCCGTGAGGTGGTCAGCCCCGTTCAGCCACAGCGCGAATTCGTCCCCGCCCAGTCGGGCCACGATGTCGGTAGGCCGCACCGTCCGACGCAGCAGGCCGGCGATCACCCGTAACGCTTCATCTCCGACCTCGTGGCCTTTCTCGTCGTTGAGCTGCTTGAAATAATCGAGGTCGAGGAACATGAGCGTCCCCGGCTCCTGCTCGCGCTCGAGCCGGTCGATGTGCCGGTCGAGCTCTTCGAGGAATGCCCGGCGATTGTAGAGCCCTGTCAGCGGGTCGGTGCGGGCCTGTCGCCCCATCTCCCGCTGAATCGCGTCGTGTTCCAGGATCACGCGCACCATGGTGCTGGCCGACTCGGCCAAGCCATGCTCCTCGAGGTCCCAAGCGCGTGAGCCCGGCCTTCGCCACAGCACCAGGCCCATTTGCTCGCCGAACCTCGTTCGACACGCGCACACCAGGGCATTGCGACCATCCGCCGCGATCATTTCGGAGCTGACGAGACCGTCGCCTTCCAGCATGGACGCGGCGACGGGCAGCAGGGATGTCGCGCCCTCGCCGACATCATAAAGCAGGCTCGCCTCGCCGTCGTGACCGATCACCTCGACGACAGCCGCCCCTTCCCCGCCGACCGCGCGCCGCAACGCGTCCAGCGCGGCTTCCATCATCTTTGGCGCCAGAACCTCCTCGCGCATGCACCGTAGGATGTGGTCGAGCACCTCGCCACGTCGGAGCGCGGCCGCCACTTGCGCTTCCTGGCGGTCGAGTTCGGTCACATCGAGGCCGATGCCGCGCGCGCCCATGATTTGCCCCCGCGCGTCCCGAAGCGGAGAAACGGAAAAAGCGACGCAGCACACCGAGCCGTCCGGCCGCTTGATCCAGGCGCGGCGCCGGCGCAAGGACGACGCCACGCGGAACGGGTTGAAGCCGGTGGCGCCGGACGTGTCCGCCAGCAGCAATTCGGCCGGCTGGCCGAGCAGCAAGGAAGCGCGCCAGCCCAGCGCGGGGTCGGGGTCGATGAAGCTGAACCGCCCCAATCCGTCCGTCTCGAAGGCGATGTCCGCCGACATCGCCACGAAGTCCCGCCATCGCTGGCGGCTGTCGAGCAGCGCGGTGCGAAGCGGATCACCCTGCGCGACGTCACCATCCGGCGCGCCTGCGTGCGGCGGGCTGAGATCGTTCATGGCTGTCTTCCTTTGCCGCCCGCATTTTGAGACAGTCCCGTAAACGCCGGGTTATCGGCGGTGGCCCTGCGTTGACACGGCAAGAGCGGCTGCGCATGACTGCCTGGTTCCGAGCCGAGAGACCGCTTTAATGACCGCCCATGCGTTGCAGGCTCCCGTCGAGGCGTTATGGGAGCAGCGCGACACGCTATCTCCCGCCACTACCGGAGCAGCGCGCGACTGCGTGGATGCCGCGCTGAACCTACTCGACGACGGAACGGCCCGGGTCGCCGCGCCCGACGAGGCGGGCAGCTGGGTGGTGCATCAATGGCTTAAAAAGGCCGTGCTGCTTTCGTTCCGGTTGACCGACAGCGCGCCCATGCCGGGAATGGGCGACACGCCGGCGTACGACAAGGTTCCGCTAAAATTTGCGGGCTGGGGGATCAACCGGTTCCGCGAGGCGGGCTTTCGCGCCGTCCCCGGCGCGGTGGTTCGCCGATCGGCGTTCATCGCGCCCGGCGCCGTGCTGATGCCGAGCTTCGTCAATGTGGGCGCCCATGTCGGGCGCAACACGATGGTGGATACCTGGGCGACTGTCGGGAGCTGCGCGCAAATCGGCGCCAACTGCCATTTATCGGGCGGCGTCGGCATCGGCGGCGTGCTCGAGCCGCTGCAGGCCGAACCGGTGATCATCGAGGACGATTGCTTCGTCGGCGCCCGCTCGGAGGTCGCGGAGGGCGTGGTGGTGGAACGCGGCAGCGTGTTGTCGATGGGCGTGTTCATCGGCGCCTCCACCAAGATCGTCGACCGGGCCACGGGGGAGGTCCACATCGGCCGCGTGCCCGCCTATTCCGTTGTGGTGCCCGGCTCCCTGCCCGGCCGGCCGCTGCCCGATGGCTCGCCGGGCCCGTCGCTTTACTGCGCGGTGATCGTCAAGCGCGTCGACGCGCAGACCCGGGCCAAGACCTCCATCAACGAGTTGCTACGCGATTGAGCGGCCTGCGGGATCCGTTGCCGCTCGCGCAGGCGCTGATCCGGTGCGCCTCGATCGCCCCGGCCGACGCTGGGGCGCAAGACGTTCTGGCCGAGGCGCTGCAACGGCTCCGCTTTCATGTCACACGCTTGCGTTTTGGCGCGATCGACAATCTGTTCGCCCGGGTTGGGGCCAAGGGGCCGCATATCTGCTTCGCCGGCCATACGGACGTGGTGCCGGCGGGTGACGCGCGATGGAGCGTGGAGCCGTTCGGCGCGGAGGTGCGGGACGGCCGGCTTCACGGGCGGGGCGCGTGCGACATGAAGGGCGCGATCGCCGCCTTTGTCGCAGGGTGCGCGCGCCATCTCGCGGATGGCCCGTCGCGCGGGTCGATCAGCTTGCTGATAACCGGCGACGAGGAGGGTCCGGCCGTCGACGGCACCGTCCGGGTGCTCGACTGGATGGCGGCCCACCGGCAGGTACCGGATTTCTGCATCGTGGGCGAGCCGACCAATCCCGCCCAGCTCGGCGACATGATCAAAATCGGCCGTCGCGGCAGCCTCAACGCCCGCATCACCATTCGCGGAACGCAAGGCCATGTCGCCTACCCCCAACGCGCGGACAACCCCGTGCATCGACTCGTCGAAGCGCTGGCCGATCTCACCGCGGCGCCACTCGATGCCGGGACGGACTGGTTCGAGCCGTCCTCCCTCCAGATTACCAGCGTGGACGTCGGCAATCCGGCCACCAACGTGATTCCCTCGACGGCGCGCGCGGCCCTCAACATCCGGTTCAACGACCGCCACACCGGCGCGTCATTGACCGAATGGCTGCGCGCGGCGCTGGCGCGGCACGCCGCCGATCGGTTCGAGCTCGACGTGTCGGTCAGCGGCGAAAGCTTCCTTACCGAGCCCGGGCCGATGGTGGGGCGGTTACGCGACGCGATCGCGCGGGTAGTCGGGCGCGAGCCCGCGCTCGACACCGGCGGCGGGACGTCCGATGCGCGCTTCATCGCTCGGCACTGCCCCGTCGCCGAGTTCGGCCTGGTCGGCGCGACCATGCACCAGGCCGATGAATGCGTGCCGGTGGCCGAGTTGCGCCAGCTCGCGAAGATCTATGCGGGCGTGCTCGACGCCTTCCTACCGTGATCCCGCGCGGCACGGGGCGCCCGCCCAGCATCCTGCTCGGCGTGGCGCGGCTGGCGCGGGGGCCACCGGACGGGCGCGCCGCGGTGGGGAACCCAAACCAACCGG
>CAXUIE010000227.1:0-5805 GCA_964250825.1 uncultured Acidisphaera sp.
CTATCCGTCCCACGCGCGCGAGATCGCCGCGCACGACGCAGCGCTGGCCAGCCGGTCGAGGAAGCGCCGCCGCCCGGCCGCACCCTCAAGGAAGAGCCGGTCCATCTGCGGCGTCAGCCACACGGCGGCCAAGCGCTGCGCGATCTCGGCCTGGCCCCGGGGTACCGCCCCGTCGAGGCGAAAGCTGCGCCGGTCGGGTGGACCATCGGAGAAGGTGCCGGTGCCGACATCCATGCGCCCGCCCTCGGTCGCGAACCGCGCGGCCACCGCCCAACGGCCGCTCGCCGCCGGCCCGCGCCGCGCCAGTTCCGCCACGCGGGCGCTCCTGAGGCCGCGCCCAGGAACCAGGAGCGAGACCGCCTCCAGCAGATTGGTCTTGCCGCTCCCGTTCGGCCCGGAGATGACGCTGATGGCCGTCGTGGGCGTCCAGGTCAGGGTCGGGTAATTGCGGAAATCCGTCAGGACGAGGCGCGTGAGGCGGAGCAAAACCGCCCGATCACACCCGCATCGGCATCAGCACGTAAAGCGCGCTCGGATCAGCCGCGTCCTGCACGACGGTGGGGGCGGAGCCGTCGGAGAAGCGGAACTCCACCTGGTTCTTGTCCGGCACCTGATCGGTGATGTCGTTGAGATAGCGAGCTTGGAACCCGATCTCGAGCGGCGTCGCCTCGTATTTGACGCGGTCGCCGTCGAGCTCCTCGGTCGCCGTGCCTTGCTCGGGGCTCGCGGCCGACAGCACCAAGAGATCGCGATCGAGCGACAGCTTCACCGGGCGCGACCGCTCCGACGAGATCGCCGCCACGCGCCCGACCGCGTCGGAAAAGTCCCGTTTGCCGACCCGCAGCACCTTGTCGTTGTCGCGCGGGATAACGCGCTCGTATTCCGGAAACGTGCCGTCGATGAGCTTGCTGGTCAGCAGAACGGGCCCGACCCGGAACTGGATCCGCGTGTCCGACAGCTTGATCTCCACCTCGCCGCTCTGCTCTTCCAGCAGCTTGCGCAACTCGTTCACCGTCTTGCGCGGAACGATGACGCCCGGCATGGAGGCGGCCCCCGACGGCACCGGCTCAACCTCCACGCGGGCAAGCCGGTGCCCGTCCGTCGCGACCGCGCGCAGCACCTTGCCGCTCTCGCCTTGCGGCGCGTGCAGGAAGATGCCGTTGAGATAGTAGCGCGTTTCCTCCGTGCTGATCGCGAAGCGAGTGCGGTCGATCAAGCCGCGCAGGGTCTCGGCCGGCAGGTGGAACTCGTGCGGCAGCGTGCCCGCGTTCATGCTCGGGAAATCGTCGGTGGGCAGGACGACCAGGCTGGTGGCGTAGCGCCCGGCACGCAGCCTGAGCTGCGCGTCCCCACCCGCGTGATCGAGCTCGACCTCGGCGTGGTCCGGCAGCTTGCGGACGATCTCGTACAAGGTGGCCGCCGGCGCCGTGCAGGCGCCGTTGCGGCTGGCGCCGGCGGGAACGTCCTCGACGATGGCGATCTCCATGTCGGTCGCGGTCAACGCGAGCGCGCCGTCGCGCACCTCCATCTTGACGTTGGCCAGGATCGGGATCGTGTTCCGACGCTCAACCACGCTTTGAACGTGCGCCAGCGCCTTGAGCAAGGTCGCGCGGTCGGCCTTCAGTTTCATGGTGCTCGTCCTCGTGCCGACGCCCTTGCCGGCGCGCGGCAAGCGGCCGGCCCCCAGCGATTCGGGGTGCGGCAGTCTAGCAACAGCCCCGACCGCGGCAAAGTGCCGCGCGACGCGCCGCTCAGGACTCGAGCATGCGGCGAAGCAGCTCCCCGTCCTCGGCGCAAGCGGCGTCCCGGTCCATCAGTTCGGTCACGCGCGACACGGCGTGCATCACCGTCGTGTGGTCCCGATTGCCGAACTTGCGGCCGATCTCGGGCAGGCTCCGGCTGGTCAGCTGCTTGGCGAGGAACATCGCCACCTGCCGAGGCCGCGCCACGGCGCGGGCGCGCCGCGCGGACGACATGTCGGACAGGCGGATGTTGTAGTGCTCAGCCACCCGGCGCTGGATTTCCTCGATGGTGACGCGTCGGTCGTGCGCCTTGAGGATGTCGTGTAGAACTTCCTGCGTCGCTTCCAACGTCACCGGGCGGCCGAACAGGTTCGCGTGCGCCACCAAGCGATTGAGCGCGCCCTCCAGCTCGCGCACGTTGGACGTGATCTTGTGCGCTAGGAACTCGAGAACCTTCGGCGGCACCGCGACCCCGGCTCGCGCCGCCTTTGCTTCCAGGATGGAGATGCGCAACTCGAACGTCGTCGCGTGGAGGTCGGCCACCATTCCGCAACCGAGCCGGGTGCGCAACCGGTCCTCGAGACCCGACAGGTCGGAGGGCGACTTGTCGGCAGAAACGACGATCTGCTTGCCCGCGTCGACCAGGGCATTGAACGTGTGGAAAAACTCCTCCTGCGTGTTGTCCTTGCCGATCAGGAATTGCAGGTCATCGATCATCAGCACGTCGACGCTGCGGAGCTGCTCCTTGAACTCCATCGTCGACTGGCTGCGGATCGCCGCGATGAAGCGATACATGAACTTCTCGGCGGACATGTAGGCCACCGTGGCCGCGCCGCTCGACGCCGAAGGTCCTGGCGCGCGCTGATTTGCCAGTTCCCAGGCGACCGCGTGCATCAGATGCGTCTTGCCCAGGCCGACGCCGCCATACAGGAAAAGCGGATTAAAGCCGACGCTTGCCGGCCGCTCCGCGACCCGACGCGCGCAGGCGTAAGCGAACTCGTTCGGCTTGCCGACCACGAAACTATCGAAGGTGAAACGAGGCTCGAGTGAAGCGGCAGTCTCGGATTTCGCGTCCCCAGCCCGCTCGTCCATCCGTGCGGAAGCGATCGGTCGGCCAGCAGCCGCCGTCGGAACGACCGAACTCGGGGGCGATTGCGTGCCTGGGCGGGAGACCCTGATCTCGACCCGCCGAACCCGTTCGTTCTCCGCATGCCAAAGCGCGTTCAGTCGATCGGCATAGTGCCCCCGCACCCAATCGCGCAGGAACTTCGTCGGCAGGTGAACGGTGATCTCGTCGCCGTCGAATCCGGCCAAGGTCATCTGCCGCAGCAGGGTGCGATACTCGACCTCGCCTATCTCGCTTTGCAGCCGTCCTCGGACCCGGTCCCATTGTTCGGCGATCTGCTCAACGATCTCGTTTGGCTGATCCGAAGACAATGACACCTCTTGCTCGACATGGCCGATCTCTAGTGCCACCCGTAGCCACTCCCGCGCCGGTCAACGTCTCGGCTGCCCCATCGTCCACCCCTGCGGGGATCGCCCGATGCCGCCGCCGTTCCGTTAACAACTGAGTAATAAATATGTCAGAGCGGGGGTCCGAAGCAACGAATTTCTGCGCATTTAAGTATTGAGAAAGTATTCACCAAAAGATGGCCAATGGAAAAACTTCGCCTATTCATTTCAGTTTAGCACCGATGGCGGCGTGGAAACCATCGGGCGCGCAGGCGCCAGGATCGCGGGGCGTTTTGCGTCCGCGCCGCCGTGAGCGGGGCGAAAGCGGCCGAAGTCTAGCTGGTTGTCGCGATCGCCTTGACGCGGCTGGACAACCGCGAAAGCTTGCGAGAAACGGTGTTGCGATGCACGACACCCTTGCCCGCCGCGCGCTGCATCTCGGGCTGTGCCGAACGCAAGGCAGCCTGAGCCGCCACCTTATCGCCGCTGGCGATGGCCGCCTCGACCTTTTTTACAAAGGTGCGCATGCGCGACTTTCGCGCGTGATTACGCTCGGTGCGGCGCTCGTTCTGACGAATGCGCTTGCGCGCGGAAGCGGTGTTGGCCATGTCGACTTTCGTGTCCGTTTGGTCGGAGGCGGGCGTCGTTCCCCCATCGCGGAGGGGGAGTTCTATGCACCGACTGGTGAGTGAGTCAAGGAACCGGGACATACGGTTGCACGAGCGATCGACGACCCACTCAACCTTTGCTGAAGGTCGGCTTACGCTTTTCAACGAAGGCGGTCATGCCCTCGCGTTGATCGGGCGTGCCGAACAGCGACAAAAACAACGCTCTTTCATGACGAACACCCTCCGCCAGCGTGGTTTCAAAGGCCCGGTTGACGGCCTGCTTGGCCATCGCGACCGCGACCGGCGATTGCATCCCGATTCGCTCGCCGATCTTGATCGCCTCCGCGACGAGTTGGTCGGCGGGGAAGATTCTGGAAACGAGGTTGTTCCGCTCGGCCTCGGCGGCGTCCATCATGCGGGCGGTCAGGACCATGTCCATCGCCTTGGATTTGCCGACGGCGCGGGTTAGCCGCTGCGTCCCGCCCGCGCCGGGGATGACGCCGAGATTGATCTCCGGCTGACCGAACCTCGCCGTGTCGGCGGCCACGACGATGTCGCACATCATGGCAAGTTCGCAGCCGCCGCCGAGCGCGAAGCCGGCGACCGCGGCGATCACCGGCTTTCGCACCCGCAGCACGGTTTCCCAGAGATTGCCGATGAAGTCGTCGCGCGCGACGGCGGGGAAGCTGCGGTTCTGCATTTCCTTGATGTCGGCCCCGGCGGCGAACGCCTTGTCCGACCCGGTGAGCACGACCGCGCCGATCGCCGGGTCGGCGTCGAACGCGAGGAGCTGGACGCCCAGCTCCCCCATCAACTGATCGCACAGCGCGTTGAGCGCCTGCGGCCGGTTGAGGCGGATGAGGCCCACGGATCCGTGCGTTTCGACCATGATGGTTTCGTAGCTGTCGGCCATTCGCTTTCCCTTCCCGTCGAGACGCACTCTAGCGCTGGGTGCGCGGGCAGTAAAAAGTGCTGCGGCCGGACTGCCCGACGCGGCGCACGCCGCGGCACGCGGGCGGCCCGGGGCAGCGCTCGCACGGCTCGCCTTCGCGGCCGTAAACCTTCCAGGCGTGCTGGAAATAGCCGAGCTCGCCGTCGGGCTGGACGTAGTCGCGCAAGCTGGACCCGCCCGCCGCGATCGCTTCGCCGAGCGTGGCGCGGATCGCCGGGACGAGCCTCGCCGCCCGTGCGCCCGGCACGGTGTGGGCCGAGCGGAGCGGGCTGATGGCGGCGCGGAACAGCGCCTCGCACACGTATATGTTGCCCAACCCGGCGACCACGCGCTGGTCGAGCAGCGCGGCCTTGACCGGGGTGCGCTTGCCCCGAAGGCCGGCATCGAGCCGCTCCGTCGTGAAATCAGTCTCGAGCGGCTCCGGGCCGAGATCGGCCAGCAGGCGATGGCGGTCCTCGGCCGCCGTGGGCACCAAGTCGAGCGAGCCGAACCGGCGCGGGTCCACAAGCCCAAGCCGCCACCCGTCATCGGTTTCCAGCACGAGATGCTCGTGCGCCGGCGGCGGCGCGTCCGAGCCGAGCGGCGCGAGCACCACCCGGCCGGACATGCCGAGATGCAGCAACAGGCTTTCATCCCCCGACAGCCGCATGAGAATGTACTTGGCGCGCCGGCGGAAGCCCGTCACGCGGGCGCCGCTCAACCGCGCTTCGAGCCCGGGGGGGATCGGCCAGCGCAGGTCCGCGCGGTTGACTTGCGCGCGCCGGATCGTCCGGCCCTGCAGCCGCGCGCGCAGCCCTCGCATCACGGTCTCGACCTCGGGGAGTTCCGGCATGGAGCTGGCGAGGCTATACGTCGGCTGGCATGAGCGACACCCCCGCCGGCCCGGACGACAGCACGGATTTCGGCTTCGAGCGGATCTCCCGCGCGGCCAAGAAGCCGCGGGTGCGCGCCGTGTTCGACAGCGTCGCACCGCGCTACGACCTGATGAACGACCTGATGTCGCTCGGCGTCCATCGGGCCTGGAAGCGCGCCCTGGTCACGGCGCTCGACC
>CAXUIE010000228.1:0-5794 GCA_964250825.1 uncultured Acidisphaera sp.
GCACGATCGTGGACGGCGAAACGCTCGACGAGCTCGCCGACTTCGCCGGGTTGCGCGACCGGATCGCCGCGATCACCGCGCGCGCGATGAACGGCGAGCTCGACTTCAAGGAAGCGCTGCGCGAGCGGGTCGGCATGTTGAAGGGCTTGAGCGTCGACGCCCTCGATAGGACCTGGGAGCGCATCCGCTTCACGCCCGGCGCGCGCGAGCTGGTGGCGACCATGCGGGCGCATGGCGCGGTGACGGCCCTGGTGTCCGGCGGCTTCACCTACTTCACTAGCCGGGTCGCGCGCGAGCTCGGCTTCGACATCCACCACGCGAACACGTTGCTTGACGACGGCGCGGCGCTGACCGGCGCGGTGGGCGAGCCCATCCTGGACCGCGACGCCAAGATGAGCACCCTGCGCGACCTGGCCGAGCATCGCGGCGTCCCGCTCGAACACACGCTCGCGGTCGGCGACGGGGCGAACGACCTTGACATGCTGGCCTTGGCCGGGCTCGGCGTCGCCTATCATCCGAAACCGACCGTCGCCGCGCGGGCGCGCGCCTGCGTCCAGCACGCCGACCTCCGCGCCCTCCTGTTTGCGCAAGGCTATCGCCGGGACGAGATCAAGCAGGGCTCCGAGAACCCCGCCTGACCGCGCACGTCGGGCGCTAAGCCGAAAGCGCGGCCGGCTCCGTCCGCGCCCGCTTGACCAGCAGCTTGTTGAGCGCGTGCACGTAGGCGCGCGCCGCCGAGACGATGGTGTCAGTGTCGGCCCCCTGCCCGTCCACCATCTTGCCGTTCTCTTCCAGCCGCACGGTGGTCTTGGCCTGCGCGTCCGTCCCTTGCGTCACGGCGCCGATCGAGAACAAGGCCAGCGTCGCCTCGTGTGGGAAAACCGCGCGGATCGCGTTGAACGTCGCGTCAACCGGCCCGTCGCCGCCGGCGGACGCCTGCCGCACCACCCCGTCGACATCGAGCTCAAGCTCGGCCCGCGGGGGCGTCTTGGAACCGGCGCGCACGTCGAGCGAAACGAAGCGGACGCGCTGGTGGTCGCGCATCACCTCGTCGTCGACGAGCGCCATGATGTCCTCGTCGTACACCACCTTCTTGCGGTCGGCGACGTCCTTGAAGCGGCGGAACGCGTCGTTGAGCTGGTTGTCGCCCACCTCGCCGTAGCCGAGCGCGCGCAGCTTGTCGCGGAACGCGGCCCGCCCCGAATGCTTGCCGAGCACCAACGAGGATTTGGCCCAGCCCACGCTTTCCGGCGTCATGATCTCGTAGGTGCCCGCGTGCTTCAGCACGCCGTCCTGGTGGATGCCGCTTTCGTGGGCGAAGGCGTTGCGGCCGACGATCGCCTTGTTCGGCTGCACGTCGAAGCCGGTGATGGTCGCGAGCAGGCGCGAAACCCGCAGCAGGTTCGGCGTGACGATCCCCGTGCCGCGCCCGATCGCGTCGTGGCGCGTGCGCACCGCCATCGCGATCTCTTCCAGCGACGCGTTGCCGGCCCGCTCGCCGATGCCGTTGATCGTGCATTCCACCTGGCGCGCGCCGGCGCGGATCGCGGCGATCGTGTTGGCGACCGCGAGGCCGAGGTCGTTGTGGTTGTGGGTGGAGAAGATCACCCGCTCCGCCCCTGGCACCCGCTTACGCAGCGCGGTGAAGATGCGCTCCATGTCCTCGGGCAGCGAATAGCCGACGGTGTCGGGGATGTTGATGGTGGTGGCGCCGTACTTAATGGCGGTCTCGACGCAGCGGCACAGGAAGTCGATGTCGCTGCGGCTGCCGTCCTCGGCCGACCACTCGACATCGTCGGCGTGGTTGCGGGCGAGCTGCACCGAGCGGGCGGTGAGGTCCACCACCTCGTCGGGGGTCAGCCGCAGCTTGACCCGCATGTGCAATTCGGAGGTCGCGAGCACGATGTGGATGCGCTTGCGCTCGGCCGGTCGGAGCGCCTCGGCCGAGCGGAGGATGTCGGCGTCGTTGGCGCGCGACAGGCTGGCGATCACCGGCCCGCGCACCTGCTCGGAGATCGCGCGCACGCTCTCGAAGTCGCCGGGCGAAGCGATCGCGAACCCGGCCTCGATCACGTCCACGCCGAGCTCGGCCAGTGCTTCCGCCATGCGGATTTTCTCGCCCAGGTTCATCGAGAACCCGGGCGACTGCTCGCCGTCGCGGAGCGTTGTGTCGAACATGATGATGCGGTCGGCGTCCAGCTTGCCGAAGCTGGGATGGTCGATGCTCATGGGAGCGGTCCTCGGAACGTTGCGCCAGTGTCGCGGGGGCGACTGCCTCGGGGCGACAAGCCGCCCCGCTCGGGTTCCCCTAAGCGCGGCCGACGAAGGGCGGCGTTCCGCTTAGGGGCGGATAAGTCGAAGGAGGAGGCCGAGGGAAAGCAGGCGCGCCGAGCACCGCGTCATCGCGCGGGCCAAGTTCCAGGCCATGCGGGCGCCGAACATCAGCATGCAGGTTTGATACAGGCGGGCCCGCTGAGGCGCAACCGGCTTGTCTCGGCAGGCACGCCGACGCAGCATTGCACCGGACGGGAGGGTAAAGCCGATGAAGAACGTGGTCCTGTGCTACCCGCTGCACGCGAGCGGAATGGCGCTGCTGGAAGCGCGGCCGGACATCAGACTCCGCCATCTTTCGCGCCCGACCGAGGCCGACCTCGCCGCCGCCTTGGCCGAGGCGCACTCGGTCCTCGTCGCCTTGGAGGGGATTGGCGAGAAGGAACTCGCCCAAGCGCCGGCGCTCGAGATCATCTCGCGGTTCGGCGTGGGCTACGACGCCATCGACATACCCGCCTGTACCCGGCGGGGCGTCGCCGTGGGCGTCACCAACGGCGGCAACGACTTGGCGGTCGCCGAGCACACGCTCGGGCTGATGCTCGCGGTCGCGCGCCGCACGATCGAGATGGATCAGGTGGTCCGCACCGGGCGCTGGCGCGAGCGAGCCGGCCGCGCGATGGGCGAACTCGCCGGGCGGACGGTGCTTGTCGTCGGCTATGGCCGTATCGGCACTCGCGTGGCGCGGTTTTGCGCGGCGTTCGGGATGCAGGTCATGGTGTGCGACCCCGCGTTTCCCACCCCGCGCATCGCCGCCGACGGCTACCGCCCCGTCACGGACATCGCGTCGGCGCTGCCCGAGGTTGACGTTCTCACCTTGCATTGTCCGCTCAGCGACCGCACCCGCCGAATGATCGACGGCGAGATGCTGTCCCTGCTCAAGCCGTCCGCCTGGCTGATCAACGCCGCGCGTGGCGGGCTCGTGGACGAGGACGCGCTGGCCGAGGCGCTCGGCTCGGGCAAGCTGGAAGCGGCTGGCCTCGACGTGCTGGTGCGGGAGCCTCCCGAGCCCGACAACAAGCTTTTCAAGCTGCCCAACGTGGTGCTGAGCCCGCACGTCGCCGCCGCCCCGATCGAGACGTACGAGAAGATGTCGATCCGCGCGGCCCGCAACATCATCGACATGTTCGACGGCGCGCTCGACCCGGGGTACGTGGTCAACCCCGAAGTGCTGCCGAACCGCCGCAACGCCTGACTAGGCCGGCTTGAAGTCCATCGCCGCGCCATTCATGCAGTAGCGCCGCCCGGTCGGCCGCGGCCCGTCCGGGAACACGTGGCCGAGATGACCTCCACAGCGGGCGCAATGCACCTCGGTGCGGGTCATGAACAGGCTGCGATCCTCGCTTTCGCCGACGCCGCCTTCGATCGGCGCGAAGAAGCTCGGCCAGCCCGTGCCGCTTTCGAACTTGGTGCCGGCGTCGAACAGCGCCTGCTGGCAGCCGAGGCACACGAACGTGCCTGGGCGCTTCTCGGCGTTCAAGGGGCTGGTTCCGGGCCGCTCGGTGCCGTGCTTGCGGAGCACGTGATACGCGGCCGGGCTCAACTCCTGCCGCCACGCCTCGTCGCTCTTCTCGACGGCGAAGTGTTCCTGGTTCGCGGGCTTGGAAGAAGTGAACAAACCCATGATCTCGTGCTCCTGCTATTGTGCGGCGGATATGGGAGCCAGCCGTGCTGGTGTCAGGTGCGGGTCGGCCAATCCCGCGGCGGCGAGTTGGCCTCAGCGCAAAACCGCCTCCGTCTTGCGCTCGATCAGCTCGAAGTCGATAGCCGCGCCGAGCCCCGGTCCGGCCGGAGCGTGCATCAGTCCCTCGCCGTCGATCTCGAGCTCCTCGAGCATTCCGTACTTATGCGCCTCGTGCGGCAGCAGCACCTCGAAGAAGTCGCAGTTGCGCAGCGCGCAAGCAACATGGAGGTTGGCGAGGTTGTTGAGCGAATTGCCGCTGTGGTGGATCTCGTAGTTCATGCCGAACGCCTCGGCGAGATGCGCGGTCTTGAGCATCGTGGTGATGCCGCCCTTCACCGGAATGTCGCCGCGCAGGTAGTCGGTCGCCCGCTCGGTGATCCAGATGCCGTAGGTGTCGAAACCGCCCGCGGGGTATTCCGTCGCCATGATCGGGATGTCGAGCTTCTGGCGCAGCTTGACGTAGCCATAGATATCCTCGTCCGAAAGCGGGTCCTCGTACCACAGGAAATCGAGCTCCTCGGCGACGTAGCCCACGCGCAGCGCTTCGGGGTATTTGTAGCTCCACGTGCTGTCCAGCATGAGCGTGTACTCATCGCCCACCGCCCGGCGCACCGCCTGGCAAACCCTCATGTCGATGTCGGGCTGCGTCGGTGGATGGATCTTGTAGGCGCGCCACCCATCCGCCTTGAAACGCTGCGCTTGTTCCGCGTAGGCCTCGACCGTGCCGAGCAGGGGAGAGCTGGCGTAGGCCGGGACGGAGTTCTTGTAGGTGCCGATCAACGCGTGCAAGGGCAGTTCGGCGTATTTTCCGGCCAGGTCCCAGAGCGCGACGTCGACCCCGCCGATGTTGCGATGGGACACCGAACGCGACAGCAGCAGCATTTGCCGGTGCAGCCGCTCGCGCTCCAGGGGGTTCTGCCCTACGAGTATCGGCCTGAGCCAGCGGGTCACCTGCTGGGCGTCCATGCTCGACGGATTGCCCGCCGAGCCGATGAAGGCGTGCCCCTCAAGGCCCTCGTCGGTGTGGATGCGGAGCAGGCCGAGGTTGCTGCTACCGCGGAACGCCGCCCCCGCGTGGTAGCGCGTCGCCGGAATGTCGTCCCAGGCGAAAACCGTGAGGGAAACGTCGTCGATCCTCATGGCCGGTGCCCCGCCCCACCGGCCTTGGCTTCCCGCAGCGACGTGCCCTTCTCGGCAAGCTCGCGCAGCAAGGCCGACGGCGCCCAGCGTTCGCCATACGCTTGGTGCCAGTTACGGATCTGGTCGTAGACCGCGCGCACGCCGATCCCATCCGCCCAGAACATCAGCCCGCCCCGGTAGCGCGGGAAGCCGAAGCCGTGCAGCCACATCACGTCGATGTCGCTGGCGCGGTAGGCGATGCCTTCCTCCAGGATCTTGCAGGCCTCGTTGACGGAGGAGAACAGCAGTCGACGCAAAATCTCCTCGTCGGAGAACGCGCGCTGGGTCACGCCGAGCTCGGCGGCGACCTCCCTGATGACGCGGGCGACCTCCGGGTCGGGATGCGGCGTGCGGTCGCCCTTCTCGTAGCGATACCAGCCGGCGCCCGTCTTCTGGCCGTGCCGCCCCATCTCCACGATGCGGTCGGAGATCGGCAGCTTGCGGTAGTGCGGGTTCTCCGCCGCGCGCCGCCGCCGGCCGGCGTAGCCGATGTCGAGCCCCGACAGGTCGCCCACCGCGAACGGCCCCATCGGATAGCCGAAATCGACCATCACCTTCTCGACCTGCTCGGGCAGGCAGCCCTCCTCCAGCAGGATGGACATA
>CAXUIE010000229.1:0-5790 GCA_964250825.1 uncultured Acidisphaera sp.
CCGCCGAGCAGCACGAGGCGGAGAAGTTCGAGGACATCACCGACGCGCAGCTCGAGCGCACCTTCCGCACCAACATCTTCGGCCAGTTCTTCCTAACGCGCGCGGCGCTTCCCTTGATTCCGCAGGGGGGCGCGATCATCAACACGACTTCGGTGACGGCCTACCAAGGCAATCCGACCCTGATCGACTACGCCAGCACCAAAGGGGCGATCGTCGCCTTCACCCGCTCGCTCGCCAAGGCGGTGCTCGACCGCGGCGTCCGGGTGAACGCCGTCGCCCCCGGCCCGATCTGGACGCCGCTGATCCCGGCGAGCTATCCCGCCGAGAAGACGGCGCATCACGGCGAGCAGAGCCCGATGGGACGCCCGGGGCAGCCCGACGAGGTCGCACCCTGCTACGTGTTCCTGGCGTCGAGCGATTCGTCTTACATGACGGGGCAAGTGCTGCACCCCAACGGCGGCACCATCGTCAACGGCTGAGGAGACCTGCCATGTCCGACCTTCCCCCGCAGCCTGAGTTGCCGCCCGAGCCGGCGACGCCCCCGAGCGAAGTGCCGAGGCCGCCGTCCGAAGTGCCGGGACCGATCGGCCCTGACCGGACGCCGCCGGCCCAGCCGCAAGTCTAGAACGAACTTCGGGCGACCGTGGCGTAGAGTGTTCGAGAGAATGATACGCAAGTACTTCATTCTGCTGCGCACGGCGTTGTACGAGTTCATCGCCGACGACGCGCTGAGCCATGGGGCGGCGATCGCCTACTACACAGTCACGTCCATGGCTCCCGTCATCCTGATCGTGGTCGCCATCACCGGCTTCGTGTTCGGACAGGAAGCGGCGCAGGGCGCCATCGTCGAGCAGCTTTCCGGCTTGATGGGCAGCCAAAGCGCGCAGGTGCTCCAGAGCATCGTCCAGAGCGCGGGTCATCGGGGCTCGGGCAAGATCGCGACCATCATCGGCGTCTCTACCCTGCTGGTCACAGCGAGCGGGGTGTTCGGCGAGATGCAATCATCCCTCAACGTGATCTGGAAGATCACGCCGAGGGAAAGCACGGTGTCCCGGCTCGTCCGGGCGCGGCTTCTCTCGCTCGGATTGGTGGCGACGCTGGGCTTCCTGCTGCTCGTGTCCCTGGTGATCAGCACCGCGCTCAACGCGGCCAGCACCTGGCTGAACGGCGTGGTGCCAGAGTTCCACCTGATATTTCAGGTGGTGAACTTCCTCTTCTCGCTGCTCACGATCACCGTGCTGTTCGGCGCCGTCTACAAGGTGCTCCCTGACAAGCCCCTCGATTGGGCCGATGTGGGAATTGGCGCACTGTCCACCGCAGTCCTGTTCACGATCGGCAAGTTCCTTATCAGCTTATACATCGGCTCCAGCACGATCGCCTCGAGTTACGGCGCGGCCGGGGCGCTGATCGTCATCCTGATCTGGGTGTACTACTCCGCGCAGATCTTCCTGTTCGGCGCGGAGTTCACCAAAGTCTACTCGCACGCGAGAAGCAAGCCGCCCGCAGAGCGGGAGGAAGCGGACGCCCCCCACCCCGAAATCGCCCGCCTGAGAAAAGAGCTTCGAACGCGGGTGTGATCGGTCAGGCGCGCATCAAGGTGAAGGCGTACGCGCAGCGTCCGTTGTAGCTGCCGCCGCGCAGATCCGGCCCATCGATGTGGCCGGTGAAATTGAGCTCGCGCCCGTCCTCGCCAAGGGACGTTCCCCGCAAGATGCCGTCGGGCTGGGCGGCGCCATCCAGCAACGGCCCGCCGCCGATGGACAACGTGAAACGGCCATCACGTACGACCACCGTCGCGTTTCCGGAACCGCAGGACCCGTTCGCGAGACCGTTGTAGGTGCCGTCGACCGAAGCCGTGGGGGAGACCGGAGGCGGCGGCGGTGGCGGCGGGGCGGCGCACCCGCTCGCCGCCATCGCGCGGCACAGCGCGGGCCAAGGCGTGGGCAATCGCATTAGTGCTGCGTCTCGCGGTGATCGGAGTCCATCGTCTCCGGCATGGCCGCGCCGGCTTTCGTCACGCTCGCCGTGGTGGTCACCGCGTTGCCGGAGGCGAAGCGCAGCGTGACGGGGAAGCTGTCGCCTTCCCGCAGATCCCGACGCAAGCCGAGCAGCATGGCATGGTACCCGCCCGGCTTGAGGATCACCGGCTGCCCGGGGGCGACCGGGATCGCCTGGACGGGCCGCATCTTCATCACGCCACTCTCCATCAGGCTTTCGTGCAGCTCAGCCTTGTCGGCGACCTCGGTACCCACGCCGACGAGCCGATCGGGGGAGCCGGAGTCCGTGACCGTCAGGTAGAGCACGCCCACCCGGCCTGCAGCCGCGGCGCGGGACCATGCGTGATCCACGTGGATCGAGTCGTCCGCCGCGCGGGCGGGCGACGCCGCGCCGAGCAGCAGAAAAAGAAGCAAGCTACGCATGGCGGTCATCCTAGCTAGGAAGGAAGATAGCGGGAGAGAGCCGCGGCCATTTCGCGGCCCGAGCTGTCCGCGGGGATCGGCGCGACGAACCGGCCTTCCGGGTCGACGAGGTATAGGATCGAGCTGTGATCGACCGTGTAGTCGCTCGGCCCGCTGCCGGTCTTGTGGATCGCGTAGTACACCCGGTACTCCCTGGCGACCTGCGCGATCTCCTCGGGCGTGCCGGTCAGCCCCAGGAGCTTCGGCGTGAACGCCCGCGCGTATTGCTTGACCACCGCCGGCGTGTCTCGCGCGGGATCGACGGTGATGAACACCGGCTCGATCCGGTGGGCTTTCGGCCCTAGCGCGTCCATCGCCTCCGCCACCTGGTTCAGCGTGGTGGGGCACACGTCCGGACAGAACGTGTAGCCGAAATAGATCAACGCCCAACGGCCGCGCAGGTCGCGGTCGGTCACGGTGCGGCCGTCGCCATCGATCAGCCGGAACGGGCCGCCGATCGTCGGCGCTCCTCCAACGCCGCCCCAGAACACCACCCCGGCCACCATGAGGACCAACAGCAGCGCCGCTCCGATCAACGCGTAGCCAGGCAGTCGACGATGGGGCGCGCCGGTCATGGGCGGAACTCCTGCGAGGGCAACCATGGTCGCCCAATGATGGTATCGCCTAGCAGGTCGCCGCTCCTTTATTGCTGGGCGCAGTCGCGCGAGCCGTCCGTGCCAGCCAGACCAGCGGCGTTGGCTGTCCATTGAAGGTGGGGAGCCCGCCGCCCGTCCGCCTTGCCCAGCGCTGCATATCCGATTGCTCCTGTCGGAATGTCCCATTCCGCGATTCGGCCTTGTCAGACGCCTCGGATCGCGGAACTGTCTCCGGTGGGCGAGTGTTACGACTTCACGTAGCGGAGAGCGCATAGGATGGACCAGATGGCCGGGGCCGCTCCGGCCCGACTGGCTGGGGAGGTCGCCCCGACCGCGCCGGCGTTTCAGTCCGTCCGGGATCACACGGAACGGCTCGCCGCCGCCCTCACCGACGAGGACCAGTGCGCGCAGTCGATGCCGGACGCTAGCCCGGCAAAGTGGCATCGGGCGCATACGACTTGGTTTTTCGAGGAATTCGTCCTCCGGCCACACCAAGCGAGCTACCAGCCCCTTGACCCCGCGTACCGCTACCTTTTCAACTCGTATTACGAAGCCGTTGGCGCGAGGCACCCGCGCCCGAGCCGTGGGCTGCTCACGCGCCCGAGCACGAGCGCGGTGACAGCTTATCGCCGGCACGTCGATGAGGCCGTCGAGCGCCTGCTCGACCAGCACGACCCGGCGGTCCACGCGCTCGTCGAGCTCGGGGCGCAGCACGAACAGCAGCATCAGGAGCTGCTGCTGACCGACGCGCTGCACTTGTTCGCCCAGAACCCGCTGGCGCCCGCGGTGCTGCCAGGGTGGCGCGAACGGCCGACCGCCTCCGGCCAGTCTCGGATGCTTGAATTCCCGGGCGGCGCCGTGAAAATCGGACATGACGGCCAGGGATTCGCCTTCGACAACGAGGGACCGGGGCATTCCGCGCTGCTGCAACCGCATCGCATCGCCGACCGCCCGGTGCGCAACGCCGATTATCTGCGATTCATCGAGGATGGCGGCTATCGGACGGTCGCCTTGTGGATGTCGGACGGCTGGTCCGCCGTCCAGTCCGAGGGCTGGAGCGCGCCGCTGTATTGGCGGCAGGTCGACGGGGGGTGGCGACAATTCGGGCTCGGCGGCCTTGCCGACCTTGATCCCGACGCGCCGGTCCGCCACGTCAGTTGGTACGAGGCCGACGCGTTCGCGCGCTGGGCGGGCGCCCGCCTGCCCACGGAAGCCGAGTGGGAAGCGGCGAGCTCCGATCCCCGAATGCGCCATTGTCACGGCCTGGTCTGGCAATGGACCGCGAGCCCCTACACGGCATACCCCGGCTTCCGCGCCGCCGCCGGCGCAATCGGCGAATACAACGGCAAGTTCATGGTCAATCAGATGACCTTGCGCGGCAGCTCCGCGGCGACCCCGCCCGGACACGCGCGGCGGACCTACCGCAACTTCTTCTATCCCGACCGCCGCTGGCAGTTCAGCGGGCTACGTCTCGCGCAAGACGCCTGACCGCGACGGCCGGCAGGCCCGGGCGCGACAGCAAAACCGGAGGACAGCATGCCAGACGGTGGCACCATCCCACGTCCGGACGTGGCGCGGGATGCGCTTGCGGGGCTTCTGGCGTCGCGCAAGACGCTCCCGGCCAAGCTGTTCTACGACGCCGAAGGCTGCCGCCTGTTCGGCCTCATCACGAACCTACCGGAATACTACCTGACGCGGACCGAGCTCGGGCTGCTCCGAACGGTCGCGCCCGACGTCGGCAGGCGCGCGCCGTCAGGCGCGGCCGTCATCGAATACGGCGCCGGGAGCGAGTTGAAGGCCGCGATCCTGCTCGGGGCGCTGCGCCGCCCGGCCGCGTATCTGCCGATCGATGTGGCCGAAGAGATGCTGGCGGAAAGCCAGTCTCGCTTGGCGCGGCAGTTCCCGGCCCTTGTCATCCGCCCGGTCGTCGGTGATTTCCTGGCACCGTTCCGCCTGCCCGCGATCGTGGAGGGGCTCCCTCGGCTCGGCTTCTTCCCGGGGTCCACCATCGGCAACCTCGAGCCACCCGTCGCGATCCGCTTCCTCCGGCAAGCGCGCGAAACGCTCGGGACCGATGCCATGCTCCTGGTCGGCGTCGACCGGCGCAAGGATCCGTCGATCCTGCTGCCTGCCTATGACGACGCGAGCGGAATCACAGCGGCGTTCAACCGCAACGTCCTGCTGCGGCTCAACCGCGAGGCCGGAGCCGACTTCGACCCGGACGCCTTCAGGCATCTGGCGCTGTGGAACGATCGGGACGGCCGGATCGAGATGCACCTCGTCAGCGATCGGTCCCAAAGGGTGCGTGTGGCGGATCAAATCGTGTCGTTTGATGAAGGAGAGACGATCCACACGGAGAACAGCTACAAGCATACCCCGGCCGCGTTCCTGGCACTGGCGCGCGACGCCGGCTGGGCCGGCATGGAACTGTGGACCGACGCGGACGATCTGTTTTCAATCCATCTGTTGAGGGCGGAAGGCGAATGAGAAAGAGCCGCGTGCGGGTCGTGGCGCGTCAGCGGGAGCCTCAATTCCCCTGGCTGGGCCCATTGCTGGCGACCTTGCTGGCGCTGCTCGCGATGCGCGCCATGGCCGAGACGACATCGCCGCCAGCCCCGCTCCCGCCCAAGACCGGGGAAACCGGCCCGATGACGGCGGCACCCCCCAGCACGCCCCAATTAAACCGAGGCGTGATCCGCCCCCCCCCGCCCCTTGATCCCGGGGAGAACCACCGC
>CAXUIE010000230.1:0-5784 GCA_964250825.1 uncultured Acidisphaera sp.
GCCGAGCGGGCGGCGGAATGGCTCGCCGGCTACGCCCGCGCCGGGGCGGAGCATCTCGTGCTGCGCTTCGCGGGCGAGCCCGAGCGGCAGTT
Source organism: uncultured Acidisphaera sp. (assembly GCA_964250825.1). Taxonomy (GTDB): domain Bacteria; phylum Pseudomonadota; class Alphaproteobacteria; order Acetobacterales; family Acetobacteraceae; genus CAVWQV01. The sequence goes on from CAXUIE010000230.1 coordinate 93, forward strand.
GGAGGCGATCGCACAGAGGGTGTCGACCACCGCGTGACCGCGCCAATCGAGGCCGTCGTGAGCGTGGTCGGTCGAGTCGAGAGCGTTTGGCGCTATCCGGTTAAGAGCATGGCTGGGGAAAGCCTCAGCGGCGCGTTCCTCGGTTACGCTGGTGTCTACGGTGATCGGCTCTACGCCTTTCACGATGGCGGCACGCGGCGAGCCGCGTTGCCCTTCCTCACCGGCCGTGAGCAAGCGCGAATGCTGCTCTGCCGCCCGCGGTTCCGCCACCCCGAACACGCGGGGCGGCCGGCCAATCTCGCGGCGGCGGAGGCAGCGGCCCCCGGCGTGACGCCGCTTTACGCGACACCAGAGAAGCTCGCCGTCGAGGTCGAGACTCCGAGGGGCGGCGTGCTTTCCGTGGACGATCCCGCGCTGATCGAGCTGTTGTGTGATGATCTGGACGGCAAGCACGCGCTGTCGCTGCGGCGGTCGGACCGCGCCATGACCGATTGCCGCCCCGTGTCCCTGCTCTCGGTTCAGACCGCCGATCAATTGGGCCAGGAGGTCGGCCGGCTCATCGACAAGCGCCGGTTCCGGGCAAACATCTACGCCGATCTCGGCGCCGCGTTCGCGGAGGATGGGCTGGTCGGCAAGCGGGTCCGCATCGGCGCCAAGGCGGTGGTCGCCGTGCTGGAGCGCGACCCGCGCTGCAAGATGATCACGCTCGACCCAGATACCGGCGAGGCGCACCCGGACGTGTTGCGCCGCGTGGCGCGCGGCCACGAGGGAATGGCCGGGGTCTACGGTGCCGTGCTCGTGGAGGGTGTGGTCCTGCCTGGCGATGCAATCGAATTGCTTGACTGAGCGGAGCGTGGCCGCGGGGCCGACCGCAACTTCTATCGCCAAAGTCATCTACCGCCGACTTGAAGCAGCCTTGGATCGGGGCCACGGTCTTACACGCCATGCAAAATCGCATTCCGCCGCAGCTCGACATGACCCCCAGTGGCGACTTCCGCGCGCCGCCTGGCCCGGCATTCACGATCAAGATCGGAGTGGTTGCCGTGGCGGTCGCCGTGCTCGCGGGCGCACTGTCCGTCGCCGCGTTCGTTTTTTGGTTCGCCTTGTCGCTTATTCCCGTGGCGCTGGTGGCAGGAGCGGTCGCGTGGCTCGCCTTCCGGTTCCAGCTCTGGCGAATGCGCCGGTCGGGCAGGTTCGCGCGAGCCGTCCACCGGCGCTAGCCTCCACCCGCGCGCAATCGCTGTCGCCGCCCGCGGCCGTGTCGGATCAGCTCGGCAGCAGCACCGAACTGATAACGTGGATCACGCCGTTCGACTGCATCACGTCGCCGGTCGTGACCTCCGCGACGCCGCTTTTGGCACCCCTGACAAATAAGCGACGGCCGTCCATGGAAACGGTCAACGGCTCGCCTTCCACGGTCTTGAGCATGGCTTGCCCGTGCCCGCGCTCCACCATCCGGATCAGATCCGTCGCGGTAAGGCGGCCCGGGACCACATGGTAGGTGAGGATCTTTACCAATTGCGGCTTGTTTTCCGGCTTCAGCAAGGTGTCCACCGTGCCGGCCGGGAGCTTTTCGAACGCCGCGTTGGTCGGGGCGAACACGGTGAATGGCCCCGAACCCTCGAGTGTGTCTACCAGGCCGGCCGCCTTCACCGCCGCGACCAGCGTGGTATGATCCTTCGAGTTGACGGCGTTCTCGACGATGTTCTTGGACGGGAACATCGGCGCGCCGCCCACCATGACCGTGTGTTCCGCGTTGCCTCCCGGCGTTTGGGCGAAAGTGGGGGCGGCGAGCGCTCCGCTCAGCGCCAGCCCAGATAACAGCGCGAGCCTGAAGCAGGTTCGTTTCATCGTTAACAATCCCTTCGATGGAGCGCCAACTCGAGGCGATACTCCTATACGGAGGAGACTGGCCGCCCGGATGCAGCCTCCGGTAAAAAGGGCGGCTTCCGCGCGTTGCCCGGCCCGGCGCTTTCCAGCTTTGGCGGACGCGGCGGTCGAACAGGTTCGCGCGCCCCGTGTATCGGCGCTAGACTCGCCTCTCCTTTCGCCGCCCCACGAAACTCATGCCGACCATAGCCATCGTGCCCACGACGCAGGTCCAGGCGAACACGTCGCCAATCTGGCGGTAGAGCGTCGCGTCGCCGCGCGTAGGCACATCAACCAACATCATGTGTTGATTGTCGGTCGTCGTGTCCTGGGTGGCGAGGACTCGGCCTTGGGGGTCGAATGCGGCCGACAGGCCGTTGAAGTCCTGCCGGAACAACGAATAGCCGTTCTCCACCGCCCGAAGGCTCGCCATGTTCAAAGTGTGGACGCGCCCCATTTCCGGCCAGTCGCCGCCCGGCACCAGCATGATGTCCGTGTTCGCCGTCATCAATCCCGGGAAATCGGCATCGTAACAAATTACGTTGGCCACTCGGCCATACGGGGTCCGTACGACCGGCACCTTTCCATTTCCCGGCGTGTAAAACTCCAGCCCCGGGATTGGATGCGCCTTCTGATAAGTCCACAGCACATCGCCACCGGGGCTGATCAAATGCGTTTCGTCGCGCATGTATGACACGTTGTCGGCGACGTTCAGGTGGATGTGTTCTTGTCGGGCCACAGATGCGGCTTCGGCCAGGAACGCCGTCTCGTCGCCAGGAAACAACGTGGCGGCGTTTTCCGGTAGGCGGTGCCGAGCGGGCTGAAGACGCCCATCGCAAACTCGCAGGCCGCAAGCGCGGCGGGGAACAGCAGGAGCCTGGGATGCGGCCGAGCCTCGGCACCAACATCCGGTCCAGCGCATAGGGCACCGTGAACACCGTGCCGAACGCGACGCAAGCCAACACGGTCGTCGCCGGCATCGGCACCGCCATTTCGAAAACCCAGAACAACGCGGCGCCAACGGAAACCAGCCACACCAATCCAATGCCGACGCTGGGGCGGCTCCCGCGGCAGAAGCGCAGCAGGAACACCGGAACCAGCCACGCGGCCGCAGCGAAATCCCAGCGCCCCCCAACGGCGAACAAGCAGGTGATCGCGCCGACGAGCAACCACCAATACTGCGACGGGTCTCTGCCCGTTTCACGCGAGCCGGAGGCGGCTCCACTACGGGAAACGTCGAGGACGTTGGTCGACATGCGCTCTTCCTTGCCGGCGAAACAATCCTGCCGCGTCGGTCGGGAGCATTCTTGCGCGCCGACCGGAACTCGCTCCCAGCTTCGGAGCCAAGGTAGAGTTAGCAGTATCTTTCTGGAAGAAGGCACGTTAATAATCTATACAGACCTAAAGGGTACTAGAATTGGCTTCCCCGCCGCAAGTCCGCGTCCCCACGCCCGAGGCGCTGGACGCTGTTCCTGGCGACGTCCTGGGCCGGGTCGCCGGCAAATGGCCGTTATGCGTGCTTCAGGTTCTGGCGGGAGGGCGAGATCCCATGCGGTTTACCCGCGTCTTGGAGAATGTGGAGGGCATCACGCAAAGAGTGCTCACCCAAACGCTCCGCCACCTCGAACGCGACGGCTTTGTCAGTCGTAGGGTCTACCCACAGGTGCCGCCGCGGGTGGAGTATTGCTTGACGCCGCTCGGCCGCGAGTTGCTCGTGCGGGTCGATCCGCTTCTCGCCTGGGCGAGGGAGAACGTCAGAACGTTTGAAGCTGCTCGCCGCCGGTTCGACGACAGGACTGCAGCACATGACGCGGTTTGAACGCGCTTTCTCGCGCCGGAGAACTCGGCAGCCAGACCCACCACTCAAGCGCTTCGGCGGCGCCGGTCAAGCGGCTTCTTGCGGCCGGTCCACTGACGTCAGCCCCCACGCGCGGGCGAGCAGACTATAGGAGCGCCGGCGCGCCACGGAGTCGTGCACCGTGGTGAGCACGGCGATCTCGGCCACGTCCTGCCGTTCCGCCAATTCCCGCAGCTTGGCGGCCACCGTCGGCGCTGTGCCGTAGATCGCCCGCTCGCGCAGCCGGGCCACCCGCAACTCATCGCCCTCCGTCAGTACCTGCGCGGTCGCCTCGGCCGGCGAGAGCAGGGGCGCGAAGATGCCGCGATCGCGGTTGAGGCGGGCGATGGCGCGCGAGCTGAACAGGTGCTCGGCTTCCGCCTCGGTCTCCGCCGCCAGCGCCCACACGCAAGCGGCGGCGTACGGCTGGGAATTGCGCGCGCTCGGGCGGTAACCGCGACGATACACGTCGAACGCCTGCTCGGCGCCGCGCCCGTCGGTGATGAAGTGCGCGAAGCAGTAGGGCACGCCGAAATAGGCGGCGACCTGCGCGCCGTAGTCGGAGCTGCCGAGGATCCAGGTTTCCGGGGCTGTCGGCCCTTGCGGGTTCGCGGCGATGTCGCGAAACGGATGGCCGTCGACGAGCGGGCGGCCCTCCACCCAGGCCAGGAGATCGCGCACCTGGGCGGGAAACTGGTCGGCCGCTGTATCAGCTTGCGGGTTGAGCGCGAAGGCGGTGCGCCCGTCCGAGCCCGGCGCCCGGCCGAGCCCGAGATCGATCCGGCCCGGCGCGATCGCCTCCAGCACGCGGAACTGTTCGGCGACCTTGAGGCTCGAATAATGCGGCAGCATCACGCCCGCGCTGCCCACCCGGATGCGCGCGGTGGTCGCGGCGATGGCGGCGATCAGCACTTCGGGGGCCGTGCCGGCGATGCTGGCCGAGTTGTGGTGCTCGGCCACCCAGTAGCGATGGTAGCCGAGCGCGTCGCAGTGCCGCGCCAGTTCCAGGCTTTCGCGGATGGACATGTCGGGCGTGCGCCCGGTCACCACCGTCGATTGGTCGAGCACCGAAAGCCGGGGCGTCATGCGAAGGCTCCGTCAGAAGCTGGCGTGGCCGAATGTCAGGCGGAGCAGCGCATAAACAAGTCCGCCCACCAAGAAGCCGACCACCGTGCCGTTCACGCGCACGTATTGCAGGTCCTTGCCGACATAAAGCTCCAGTCGGTCGGTGATCGTGGCGGTGTCCCAGCCGCCGACCGCGCCGGCGATGAACTCGGCCAATTGCGCCTGCGCGGCGGGCAGCAAGCGGGCAACGATGTTTTCCGCGAGAGACTGCACGCGCGCGCGGGCGGCAGGGTCGGCTTCGAGCATTTCGCCGAGGTTGGCGAGCGCGCCCTCGATCACGTTGACCGTGCGGGAGGTCGGCCGGGCCGCGTCGGCCTCCAACGCCAGCCGCATCCGCGACCACACATCCCAAAGCCAGGATTGGATGGTCTCGTGCGCGACCACCTTGCGGATCGCCGCGCCGATCTCGGCGGCGCGCGCGGGGTCGGTTTCCATGCGCTCGATCTCGCGCCGCACCCACACGTCGAAGGCGTCGCGCAGTTCCGAGCCGTCCGGGCTCATCTTGTCGAGCTCGGCATTGACCAGGCTCAGCACCCGCCGGGCGATGGTCGCCCCCATCGCCCAGCCGACCAACCGTCCGCCCTGCTCGCGCACGCGCTCCTCGATGGCCCCGCGCAGGGCCTCCTCCCGGCTCGCGAGCAAGGTCTTGAACTGGCCGAGGATGAAGCCGAACACCTCCTGGTGCCGTCCACCCTCCACAAGGCCGCGCAGCGCCCGGGCGACCACCGCGCCGTCGTCGCGGTCCTCCAACACCCGGGCGCGCGCGGCGACCGGCGTTCCGGTGGCGGGCGCCTCGGGCGCGGGGGACAGCCGCCCGGCCGCGGCGGCGTAGCCCATCGGCGCCCCCCAGCCGAAGGTGAT